>NZ_JBWDTQ010000019.1:0-185975 GCF_056312425.1 Nocardiopsis sp. TRM 82005 | reverse complement strand
CGGGGACGGGGTGGAGGCGGACGGCTGGGCCCGGTTCCGTGAGCTGATGGAGCACTTCAGGCCCCGTTGACGAGGGCGCCGGCGTGCTCGGGGCTCAGTGCGGGGCCCTGCTGTTTCGGGACAGGGTTTGAACCGCCTATTTCACACGGCCAGTCGCATCTCCTGATGCCCGGCTCGTGCCCTGGGGGCGAGCGTACGAGCCGGGCGAACCGCACGGTTTCTACTCGGTGTCGCGCTCGGCGGGGACCGCGCTGGCGCGGATACCCGTCAGGCACCGGTTCAGCTCATGCATCTCCTCGTCGCTGAACAGGTCCTGGGGACCGTTCGAGGCCAGGTCCAGGAAGGGCTGCTCCCACAGCCGGGGCATAGCCAGCTCGCCGTTGACCTCCAGGTAGTCCCAGATCCGCTCCAGGTAGCGGCGCTTGCGGTCGCTGAGGGACTCCTGCCCGTGGAAGTCGAGGAAGGCCACCTCGACGGCGACCCGGTCCAGACCCTCCAGCCGACGGACGAACATGCCCAGGCCGCCGTCCTCGGCCGCCGCCTGCTCGATGTCGGCCTGGCTGCCGAACTCCTCCTCCCGGAAGGTGCGCAGGAGGCGGTCGAGTTCGGCCTCGGTGACGCTCTCGTTGGCGCGCAGCTTGTAGCCGACCGGTTCGTCGGGGTTGCGGCGCAGGTAGTTGCGCACGCGGGTCCTGAAACGGGCGCGATCGGTGCCCAGGGGAACGCCGCGGATCTCCATCTCGTCGACCTCGCCGAGTTCGTCCCGGAAGTCGGTGAAGACGATGTTGCGCTTACCGTGCTCGATGAGCCGGACCAGGCCGCGCAGGTGCGTGCGCATGCGCTCCAGCATCGGCAGGGTGACGTCGACCCACCATTCGTCGCCCGCCACGGCGCGGATGAGGTCGATCCGCTCGCGTACGACGGGTACGGCCGTGAGGTCCTCCAGGGCCGAGGCGATGTCCTGGGCGCGCTGGCGCAGGCGGTCGGCGGCGGGATCGCCGGTGAGCACCGCGAGCTGGAGGCTCAGAGAGAGCAGGTCGAAGCGTTTGGCCTCCTCGGAGGTGTCACCCTCGGGGCGGTGGGAGGTGGGCAGGGAGAGCAGGTTCTCACCGACCGCCTCGTGGGCATCGGCGTCGATCTTGCGCCAGCGGTCGGCCTCGCCGAACTCGTGCACCCAGCGACGCCGTGGACGTACCTGGAAGTTGTCGGGGTCCATCCCCGCCACGACGCGGTGCAGGTGGCGCGCGTGGGCCCAGCGCACCCCGGCGTCGTCGTCGGGCTCGCTCCCCTCCGCGGGCTCTGACAGGTCGGGACGGGCCTGGTCGAGGGTGTACACCAGGTCCAGGCGGGTGCGCAGGAGCTTCTCGCTGAGCGAGGGCGCCACCCGGCCCTCGGCAACGGGAAGGTCCTGACTGAAGTACTCCACGTTCCGGCACAGGTCGAAGACGTAGAAGTCCTCCTTGTCCCTGCCCGGTCCGAACAGGTCGTCGCACAGGCGCGTACCCCGGCCGAGCATCTGCCAGAACTTGGTGCGCGAGTACACGGGCTTGAACAGGACGAGATTGACGACCTCGGGGACGTCGATACCGGTGTCGAGCATGTCGACGGACACCGCGATGTGCGGCGCCTTCTCGGGGGTGGAGAAGTCGTCCAGGAGGCTGTCGACGTAGTCGGATCTGGAGGTGATGACCTGGGCGAAGTCGCCGCCGAGCTGGGGATAGCGCTTGTTGAACCGCTCCACGATGAAGCGGGCGTGCTCCTCGCCCCGGGCGAAGACGATGGTCTTGCCGAGCCGGTCGCCGCCCGCCACCCGGTGGCCCCGGTCCATGAGGACCTCCAGGGCGAGGTCGATGGTGCGCTCGTTGAACAGGTACTTGTTGACCTCGTCGGGCAGGACCGCGTCGGGGATGTTGCCCTCCTCGTCCCACTCGGCCTCGTCCCACTCCTCCTTCTCCTCCTCCGACAGTTCGTCGTAGCGCAGTCCGCGCTGGGGGATCCTGAGGGGGACGTTGACGGCCCTGGGCATGACGAGATAGCCGTCGTGGGCGGCCTCCTCCAGGTCGTAACTGAAGGTGGGCACGCCATCGGACAGGTCGAAGAGGTGGTAGGTGTTGCGGTCGACCTCGTCCTTGGGGGTGGCGGTCAGACCGAGCAGGAGCGAGTCGAAGTAGTCGAAGATCGCGCCGTACTTCCTGTACACCGACCGGTGGGCTTCGTCGATGATGACCAGGTCGAAGTGGCCGGGACCGAAGCGGCGGCGGTCTCCGTCGTCCACCTGGTTGATGAGGTTCATCATCGTGCCGTAGGTGGACACGTACACCCGGCCCTCGGAGTTCTTCTCGGTGATGAGGTTGACCGGGTTGGAGCTCTTCAGGTGCTGCTTGAAGGCGTTGACGGTCTGGCGGACCAGGGCCTTGCGGTCGGCGAGGAAGAGCACGTTCTTGACCCAGCCCGCGCGCATGAGCTGGTCGACCAGGGCGATGGTGGTGCGGGTCTTGCCCGATCCGGTGGCCATGACCGCGAGGGCCTTGCGCTTGTGGTCGTTTTCGAAGGCCTCTCCCACAGCGCGGATGGCGCGCTGCTGGTAGGTACGTCCCGCGATCTTCTCCGCGATGGGAGTAGCCGCCAGGGAGCGGCGCCCGGCCCGGCGCTGGATCAGCAGGTGCAGTTCATCCTTGGTGTGGAAGCCCTGGATCTGCCGGGGCGGGTAGAAGGTGTCATCCCAGATGTAGGTCTCGAACCCGTTGGTGAAGTAGATGACCGGGCGCTGGCCGAACTGCCTTTCCAGGCAGTCGGCGTAGAGCTTGGCCTGGTGCTGTCCCTCCAGCGGGTTGCGGCTGGTGCGCTTGGCCTCGATGAGGCCGAGGGGTTTGCCGTTGTCGCCCCACAGAACGTAGTCCACGTATCCGTTGCCGGACTCGTTGGGCATTCCGGTGACGGGAAACTCGCGGTCGTTCGCGCTGTCGAGTTTCCAGCCCGACTCCTTGAGCAGGAGGTCGATGAACAGCTCGCGGGTCTGGGCCTCGTCGTAGTTGTGGGTGTCGGGGCGCTTGGCGTTGGCGGCCTTGGCCTCGGCGACCTGGGCGCGCAGCCGCGCGATCTCGGCATCGCGGTCGGCGTTCTGTTTCCGGGCTTTGACGAGTTCGGCGTCGCGGCGCTTGTTCTCCTCCTCCATGCGCTGGAGTTCGACCTGCTTGCGAACGCGCTCGGTGGCGCTTTCCGGCTTGGGCAGAGCCGAGCGGTCGAAAGTGAGGCCGTCGGCGGGAAGGTTGGCGTCTTCCTGGGTGTACAGGCGGGCGAACCAGTACATGACGTGGAAGAGCTCGGAGGCGATGCGCACGGCCTCGCTGTTGTGCACCTTGGCTGACTTGTGCACGGCGTTGTTTCCGGTGCGCCGGATGCCGTTCATCTTCAGCACGAGGTGGGGTCCCGCGAGGGTGGCCATGGCCGGATCGTTGACCTTGTCGTTCAGGTCCCGGGGAGAGCTGCGCGCCAGGGCGTTCTCGACGTCGTACAGCCAGTTCAGAGCAAGTTCCAGCGTGCGGCGGGCGTAGAAACAGGCGGTCCTGGGGTCGTGCAGGGCTGTTTCCTCCACCCGCCGCGCTTCGTCGAACAGGTCGGGCCACTCGGCCTGTAGGTAGGAGAAGTTGCTCATGGCGGGAGACTAGCGATCCGGGATGGGGTGGCGGTACCCGGTTTCAGCTTCTGTGGATGAGTCGTAACCCGGTGGCCGCGTCCGGCCAAGCTCTGTGGTCGCGTGTGGTCAAGCGGCGGAGTCTGCCCACAGGTCCCCACGGAAGGCCCGCTGCTGGACCGAGGCGAAGAGCTCGTCCAGGTAGGCGAGGTGGGTCTGGTGCTTCTTCTTGAGCTCCTCGATCGCACGCAAGCGCTGGGCGTACTCGGCCTGCAACTCGTACGGAGGAATCGGGATCTGAATCCCCTTCAATTCCTTGGCGTTAATATTAGCCATACCCACAATACTCTTGCACATATTACGCAAAAGCAGTTTGCCATACCTACTATTCAGGAAGCCCGAGATGTAGTCAGGGTGCGCAAGAGAGTTAGTGCGGAGTCGAATAAGATAACCAGCATAAGCCACAGGACCGCTTCCCCTGTAGACCGCCGTCTTACCTACAAGTTCAGCGCTGTTCGTACGGTTGAAGAGCACATCGCCATCCGCAAGGAGATGTTTTTCTCCTACCTCATCGCGATCAACGTACTTGAGGTCTCCCATGTCGACATCGCCATCGTAGGTCAAGTTACCCATTCGAAGAATAGGGACTTCCCCACTAGACCTTGCCTTTACGGCAGACCCGTATGAAGTAGAGGCAACAAGGTCACCAACAGTGCCAACCGGCCAAACCATAGGATTGACCTTGGGGTCACCAAAGGATTCCAAAAAAGTCGAACTACACAGCTCTTCAATTAAAGCCATGGCCTCTTTGCGCCTAGAGCGCAAAGAGTCGATCCTTTCAAGGATTTCGGCAATCGCCTTCTGATTCGCCAAAGAAGGGAGAGGAATTAGCTGGCGCTTCACGATAGCATCCGAAACAGCAGGGTAGCTCTGTCCCGTCGCTTCACCCGAGAGCATAAAAGAAAACTTCGGATACTTCACCCACTGAAACAGATAAGGACCGTGAACTTTTTCAGGGTCTGGCCTCAAAACACAGAAACCAGTAGAAGCAGTAGCACCGTCATAGCTTTCTTCAACGCGAGCTACACCATTAAGATTTGGCCTCACAGTGGATACTAGAATATCCCCATTTTCGACTATTTGCCGAGCACGACTAGGGGCCTCACCAGGAAACAAGAATTGATGAGATACAATAGATTTTTCGACATTATCAACAGAGCCGAGGTCAATATAAAAGAACGGGTCAATCGAGCCAGACTTCCTCGGCTGCCAACTAGAAACTTTTTTCAGCAAACTCCCAATGGGCAACATTTTCACCTTAGAGCACCACCAAGGCCATCAAGATCTTCTTGAATGCTAATTTCTGCCTTTTCGAGGTCCTTAATTATTTCTCCAGGCGACCGAAATTCAAGCTCGTCATAAACAAGCTCTTTATATCGACTCAAACTAAGATCGTAACCCTGTGCAGCGAGTTCTTCCCTAGAAACACAGAAGCTCTGTTCGGCGCGTGAACGTTCACGCTCGTCGGTGTTACGCTGACTCCAACGAGTAAGAATATCTGGAAGGTTGTTCTTCGCATGCTCTTCTGCACCGAGAGCACCTACCTTGGGGCGCACACCGAGTTTGTCACCTGACAGCAAAGGCTGACGTTTGTCGTCCAGACTCAATCCATCAGCGGTGACATCGTAGAACCAGACGTTTTCTGTACCACCACTGTTAGTCTTGGTAAACAGCAGAATCGCGGTAGAAACTCCAGCGTAAGGTTTGAATACACCGCTTGGAAGTTTGATCACTCCGTCAAGTTGATGGTCCTCCACGAGGGTACGCCGGAGCTCTTTATGGGCCTTGGTGGAGCCAAACAGAACCCCGTCCGGAACGATGACTGCTGCACGACCACCAGGCTTGAGCAGTCGCAAAAAGAGTGCCAAGAAAAGCAGCTCGGTCTTCTTGGTCTTCACGACCTGCTGAAGGTCCTTGGCTGTGGTCTCGTAGTCCAGACTTCCAGCAAAGGGAGGATTGGCCAGAATCAGCGAGTAGCGCTCCGCATCATCGCTACCGCTCGGGCTCTCAGCCAACGAGTCACGGTAACGAATGTCTGGGTCAGTGACATCGTGCAAGAGCATATTCATGCTGCCGATTCGCAACATGGTTCTGTCGAAGTCGAACCCGTGGAACATGCTGTTGTTGAAGTGTGCCCGATTATCGACGCTCAGCAGGGCATCCTCGTGGACGCGCTGCATGTAGGCAGCCGACTCGACGAGGAATCCAGCCGTACCGCACGCAGGGTCGCAGATCTCATCGGTGGGCGTCGGAGCCATCAGCTCCACGATGAGCTGGATGATGTGCCGGGGGGTACGGAACTGGCCGTTCTGCCCAGCAGTGGCGATCTTGCCGAGCATGTACTCGTACAGGTCACCCTTAGTGTCCTTCTCACCCAACGGGATGTCGTCGAGCATGTCGACCACACGAGAGAGTAGTCCGGGGGTGGGGATGGTGAACCGAGCATCACGCATGTGGTGTGAGTAGGTGGATCCCTCATCCCCGAGGTTGCGCAGGAAGGGGAAGACACCGTCAGCGACGATGGTGTACATGTGCTCGGGGTGCTTGTCCTTGAAGTTCTGCCAGCGGAACTCCTGAGCGCCCCCCTCAGGGAAGATAGGGGCAGAGGCCCCACCCCACCGAGCCTGAGCGTCCTTCCGGATCTGGATCTCGTCCAGGCGGCGGATGAACATCAGGTAGGTGATCTGCTCGATCACCTCCAGAGGGTTGGAGATGCCACCCGACCAGAAGGCATCCCACACACGATCGATCTTGCTCTTCAGTTCTCCAGTGATCACGTCGGGACAGTACCACTGGGCAGGGACATGCCTGGCCCGAACACTGGGAGACGCCCCAGACACCACGAAGCCCCGGGTGGGGAAGTTCCCGGGGCTCCCAGCTATATGAGAGCTATGCGATGGTGTCCGCTGTCTTCAGCGAAGAGACGAAGGTGTGCCACTCGGCCGAGGCGAACGTCAGGTGCCCTAGCTCAGGTTGCCTGGAGTCACGCATACCGTGCTTCCCCGGGGCGAAGTGAGCAGCCTCCACACACTCCCCGCTTGCCGTGGAGTAACTGCTCTTGTACCACTGCTCTCTCAAGTTCCACCTCAGTGTGCGCTGCGCAGACCAATCTTGGTCTTGGCGTCTCCGTATGCTTCCATGCGCAGCCTATCGAGCACCCGAAGATGCTCCTCAACCTCCGGGGGATCGTCCTGGAAGAGGACGCTCCTGCGTTGCTCAGTGTGCACAACGCTGAGTGCACCAACGTCAAGGACTGTGAACGACCCCACCTCCATGGCCGCATGCGCTCCAACCTCGTAGGGGAGGAGTTGCACAGTGACGTGTGGTTCATCCATCAGAGCGATGACATGATCAAGCTGAGCACGCATCACTTCCGCACCACCCACCATGCGATGAATCGCGGCTTCGTCGATAATCGCCCAGGTCTGCGGGCAACTACCTATCCAGACACGCTGTCGCTCTTTGCGGACCTCGATCCGGCGATCCACCTCTTCTTGACTGATCGCTGCTCCGCTTCCCGCGATCAGTGCCCGCTGGTAGTCCTCCGTTTGGAACAGGCCAGGGATGTGGATGGCGTCATAACGCTGGATCTTGCTGGCATCGCTCTCCAAGCCGATGTAGGTGCCATAGCCACCTTTGATGCCGTACCTCTGCCACCAGCCCGACTCACGTGCGCGCTCACGCAACTCCAGGTAACGGCTGACCTCCTCGCCTGGGACCTCGTAGTACTCCAGCAACGCGTGAAGGTCCCGGCGTCGCGGGATCGCACCACTGGGGTCCTCCCACCTGGTGATGCTGCTCGGTGCCACGTCGATGGCCTTGGCCACCCGATCCCGTGGCCTGTCTCCTCGCAGCTTCTCTAGTTCCTGGGCCAGCTGCCAGCGCCCCACAGTCGGACTCTTCATGTCGAGAGCGTATCGAACTCCTCAACCTCCATCAGAGTTTTTCGGAATGCACCTTGCACATGAGTAAGACGTGATGGACTATGGCTGTGCTGGAGCAGTACGTACCTCGATGACTACTAAGAGGGACGACCCGCTGTGTAAAAACGGCCCTGGTCGGATGCGGACACACCTGACCAGGGCCTGAGCCCACAACCTGCAAGGACAGGTGAGGACCTGTGTACGAGCGTAGTATCCCTACGCCCCAACCTCCCCAGCGGCCCGAGTTGCGCCGCTACCTCGGACGCTTCCCCGGAGCGCTGACCTCCGTCAAGGACGCCCGCGACTGGCTGTCCCGTCGCATGAAGCTGTCCCGAGTACCCGACTCCGCTGCCCAGGACGCTCTACTGATCCTGAGCGAGCTCGCCACGAACGCCCTGCTGCACTCCCCTGCCGGAGCACGCGGCAGGGCGTTCCTCGTCTCGGTGTTCGTCTCCGGCAACTGCCTTCGTATCTCCGTGCGCGGCTGCGGCGACACCCGTGCCCCCGCCCTCCAGGCCGTTCCCGCAGACCCCGAGTCCGAGCACGGCCGCGGCCTCTTCCTCGTCGACGTCCTGGCCAGCACCTGGGGCGTTGAGAACACCCGGCACGGCCCAGCGGTCCTCTTCACCCTGGAGTGGGACTCGCAGCAGCCGCCGGAGCCTCCCCAGCAGGCTCAGCGGCCCCAGCAGACCTCGCGGACCCACCACGGGCACCAGGTCCAGCCGTCCCACCGGCCTCCGCCGGTTCCCGCGCCCCGTACGGCGCTTGGGCACCCGGGCGGGTGGTGAGCGTGTCCGGCTACGCCCTCTACCCCAGTCGGAAGGTCCAGCGGCTGCGGACCGACTTCCCCGACCACCTCATCTGTGAGTTCCACGACGAGGCGGGACGGCCGGTGTTCGTCGCCACGCTGGCCCGCCGCTGCTGCCCCTGCCCGGCCGACCTGGTCACCGCCACCAGCGTGGCCGACCTGCGCCGGGCCCTGACTCCGGAGCGGAGGACCACGAGGTGATCACCATGGAAAGGCCCCAGCGGCCGAAGGTCTTCCCCCGGTGGCTGAGCCCGGTCACCCGGCCAGAACCCGCTCCCGGCACCGCTCAGACGCCCGACCCGAGGACGCGGCTCACGGAGCTGCGCCGCCAGGGCTGGACGGTCTGGTTCGGCCAGCACACCCGCCAGTACTGGGCCGCGCACACCCGCCTCATGCGGCTGGTCTGTGTCGACACCCCCGATGAGCTGCTCCAGGCGATGGCGTCCGCCACCGGACCACCGCGCCCGCGTTCCCCCTGGATGCCGCCCAACTCCTCCGGGCTCCGCTGACACCAGCCGCACCCGCAGACGACCACGAAGAGAAGCCACATCATGGCCAAGAAGACCGATCCGAGCCGACCAAACCGATCAGCCCAACCGAACCAATCTCACGAACCCGCCGAACCGATCGAGGTGAACCGCTCCCTGCGCGGCCACGCCTTCCTCCCGCCGTTGCCGGAGCGCACCAGCATTCCCAGCGAACGCGGACAGGACGAGATGGAACCGGAGGAGGCAGTGGTGCACCTACGCTACTTCTCCCCCGCCGCCGACTGGTGGATCACCGAGCTGTGGCAGGACTCCGAGCAGCCCGGCCGTTGGTGGGCCTTCGGATTCGCCCGTCTGGTCACCGACCCCGAAAGCGGCGAGTGGGGCCGCATCGACATGACCCGTCTGGAAACCCTCCGGGTATCCCGCTCGGGCGGCCTGGTGCGCGTCGTCGAACGTGACCTGGCCTGGCGCCCGGTCGTAACCCGCGAGTGCATCCCGGGCCTGATGTAGCACCAACGAACCCGAGGACAGCGAACGCCGCAGCCCGGCGGGGCTGCGGCGTTCCGTCCCGCTCCCGCTCACCTGACCGAAGGACGTAGCCATGCAGGACGACGGGATCACCGAAACACGTCTACAGCTCTTCCGGCTCCTCTTCTCCTGCGGTCTCGGCACGGCGGATCTCTTCCGCGAGTCCAACCAGATTGATCTCGTCCTGGCCGTACTGGACATACCAGTACCTGGTTCCCTGAAGGGCCCGAACGAGATCGTCCGCACCCGCTTCCCTCAGGATGTGCTGGACGAGACCAGTCGCGGAGTAACGACGTCCGTCAAGCTCCCAGCGAATGCACTTGTTCCCGCCCCGGGCGACCCATGTGGCCAGCCCTCTCCTGGGGTCCTCCTCCACCCACGGGACCAGGACACGTCGCTCATCGGCTGTGTCCCCCCACAGTTCGAGCCGGGCGCCGTCGGGGATGCGTCCGCTTCGGTGCAGGACGGTAACGGCGTTCTCGGAACGTTTTCTCGGCTGATCCTCCTCCCTGAGGACAACAGGCTCGGTCCCGTTGAGACTGGCGTACATGTGAGCGACCAGCACACGGCAGCGCTCCGGGTTCTTCAACGTGGCCACCGGCATGCTGTAGAGCTCGCCGTGGTAGTGGATGAGCAAGTCAAGGACCCGAGATGCCAGTTCTCCGGCCTCCAACAGGACCGCTTCCCATTCCTGTCCCAGGGAGCTGTCGGAAGCCCACCGTTCCCGCAACTGCTGGAAGACCACGTGTGCACACAGCGACACACCGTGTTCGGCGATCAGAGCGGCTTTGCCAGCACGGTTCTCACGCTCGCGGGCCAGCCTCTTACGGACGACACGCAGCAGGCAGACCTGCTTCCATACCGTCTCAGCCTTCAGGGTCCCTCCGAAAAGATGCCGGTAGAGACCGTCCGCCTCGGTATCCCAGAGGGCTTCGGGGTCCTTTCTCGCGTGAGCCATCACACCGGCGTCTTCGTCGGCGCAGGCAAGCGCCTCGGCCGCCTCGCTCACCAGACATCCCGCTTCCTCAGTAGCGGGCGGAGCGCTTCCTCGCTGGAGCACGTACTCCTTGTTGAGGTGATCAAGGAAGTCCATGGCCAGACGTTGCTGTTTTTCGTCCAAGGCCACGTAGTCCTGGAGGACCATCGCGTTCTGAGTGTTCATCGCCCTGGTCACTGTGGTGCCGAAGCCCTCAGGGCTTCCTTCGAGGCAGATGATCTTGATGCCAACGGTGGCGTTGGCCACCTGTTCGGGATTCGTCTCCATGGCCCGCGCGATGGACGCGATCGTCTGAGCACCGTTGACGACCTGGACGCCACGCAGTTCGAGAACACCACCGGCGTTCATACGCGCCCCAGGGGCGGGGTCAACGGTGTCACACAGCACCGCAACCCCATTGTTGTGGTAGAAGAAATCTTCGGGTGCCTCCAGCAGGGTGTTGACGATCCTGCTGTTGACCGTCGTCGTGCCCAGGGGACGGCGCACGTTCTCATCGAAGAGGCGAGTACCGTACCTGCGGAACCAGGCAGCCAACTCGGTGGCTGGAAGGGTGCCGTAGTAGGCCTCCTGCGGTCCCTTCTCGTCACGCACGAAGGAATCGAGCCGAGGCTTGACCCGGATGTCGGAACCGGACCACGCACGTTCGTACATCTCCTCGATGTCTTCGAGGTAGCGGACGCGCAGATCGACCACCCCGGGGCCACCCATCTCATCACGCAACTCCTCGAGAAGCTTGATGACGGAGCCGTCCAAGGGCTTGTCCCTCCACCGCATGACCGTAAGCATCAGAATGACCGGTGCACGCGGGGTCTGAAGCACCTCGTGAACATGGTCGGCGTGCGGTCGCATACGCGCGTTGAACTCGTCGAATCTACCGTTGTGCAGGTAGATGACCCCGCGTCGGAGCCTGTCCACATCGCCCTGGCGGAATTTTCCAGAGGCGTCGTCGCTCCATTTCGACTGGTTGATAAGGAGAGTGGGAACCTCTGGACGCTCGTCGACACCGATTGAGTCGATCCCCCAGTCCTCCCCTCCGTCAGTCACCAGAGCCGCAGCCTCCTCGGCCGTACACCCAAGCGTGTCAGACACCGCGAGAGCCGCCAGTGCTCGGCTCAGAAGCATCTGTTCTCTGTCCGCCGGTTTCGTGCGTTGGGGTACATCGCTCATGTCGATGAGGTCCGCGTAGGTGCGCAGCAGGAAGTTCCGGATGCGATTGACAGGAAGAGGGATGAGCTTACTGTTCACACCAAACGAGCGTAATGCCCGTCAGCACGAAGCGGTTCCACTTCCACCAGGGGCAGGAGCCCCTGAACACGTGGAAGCAGGTTCCCGCTCATCCGACCGTCGTGCGAAGAGACGTGGTGAACTGGAAGGTATGGAAGAGGAGAACGAGCGCGGTGATCCGGAGAAGGCCGTCCAAGCGCGCTCTCTGTATGATGCGCTCGCCGCCGCTGACATCAAGCGGCTCGTGCGCGCGTCGCGTGAGGGTGACGGGGATGAAGTGGAGCAGATACGGAGAAGGTACGTCGAGGGGTAGGCCGAACATGGCCAAAAGCCCTACGTGGCAGGGCTTCCGTGTTAGCTTCAGGGTTCGAGGAACGTTCCTGCGAGGCCCGATCGGAGAGCCATGGAACTGGAAATGCTCGCCAAGGACGACAAGTCAGGCGACAAGGGCTGCCCCTCCGTCTATCTCAGCGACACGGGTGACTTCGTCGTCCAAGGCGTTGGACTCGACGACGCCGACTTCGCAAAGCTAGCCAACCCTCTGCCTGGTGAGACCGCGGTTCGTATCTCCCCCGAGGTCGTCCTCGCCGCCATCGAGCGTTACCAGCGGAGGAACGTGTGACCCCTGAGGACAGTGGGTCGCGACCCGTCAGCGAGGACGAGTTCGACCGCTTCTTCGAGGAGTGCCGTTACACGGCCTTCCGTCTGGAGACCCTCCAGGTCTATGACGTCGGTTATGAGGAGGAGGCGTTCCGCCGCTTCCTGGCTGATGGAGAGGTGATCACCACTGACTCCCATGAGGAATGGGCTCGTCTGGTTGGCAGTGGGCGATGGTTCCACCGGGTTCACGTGGTCACCGAGCCCCTCACGGACTACCTACGGTTCGAATGTGCGTGGGCCTATCGCTCGAACGTCAAGGCGGGCGAGGACGTCAACATCCTGCCCGTGGTCGCGGGCTCCTGGCCCGAGGACATCCCCCGGTCCGACTACTGGCTTTTCGACTCCGAACACCTGGTGCGGATGAACTACGCCCCCGACGGCACCATGCTCGCCCCCTCACTGGTGACCGACCCAAAGCAGATCGTGCAGGCCAACGTGGTGCGTGATCGAACGCTGCACCTGGCCACCCCGTTCAGTGAATACGAGAAGCGTTTCGACGCCGACATGCGACCCCTGTGACAGACATCAACAACGAGCAGACCACGAACACCGTGCACGGCGACCCCACAGCCCTCGTGCAGGCGGGCACCGTACACGGTGACGTCCACATCGTCTCCGGACTCGCCCGCTCTGCCTCCGTGCCGCGTCAGCTGCCCATGGCCGTCACCGGCTTCGTGGACCGCACGGCTCACCTGCGACAGCTGGACGCCCTGGCAGCCGAGGCGGAGACGAGTGTTCCCGTCGCTGTGCTAGCCGGACCACCGGGTGTCGGCAAGACCGCATTGGCCGTTCACTGGGCGCACCGGGCACGGAACCTCTTCCCCGACGGGGATCTGTACACCAGCGTGCACGGACACGCTCCCGGCCCACGTACTGAGGCCTCACAAGCACTCGACGCGATCCTGCGTGCGCTCGGGGCTCCTCCAGAGCACATTCCCCTGGATCTGGACGGCCGCGCGGCTCGCTACCGTTCCGAGGTCGACGGCAAGCGCCTGTTGGTCGTCATCGACGACGTGCTCAACCCAGCACAGGTTCGCCCCCTACTGCCTGCCTCTCCCGGCTGCATGGTCGTGGTGACCAGTAGAAGCACGCTACCCGGGCTCGTCGCACGCGAGGGTGCGCAGCGCTTCTCGATGGATGTCCTGCCCTTCGAGGATTCCGTGAGCCTGCTGCGGAGCACGGTCGGCACACGTGTGGACTCCGAACCGCGTGCGGCACACGAGCTGGCCGAGCACTGCGCGCGCCTTCCTCTGGCGCTCCGGGTGGCTGCCGAGCGGCTTCTGGACCGGCCGGACGCGGCGCTGAGCGACCTGGTGGCCGAACTGGCCGCCGAGGAATCCCGTCTGGATGCTCTCGCCGAGGAGGATGAGTTGAGTGATCTGCGCGCCGTGATGACGGCTTCCTACCAGGACCTGGACAACGCCACCGCACGCTTCTTCCGGCGCCTGAGCCTGCATCCGGGACCGGAATTCTCCCCCGGGGCCGCTGCCGCGCTCACCGACGTCCCGCTGCCAGAGGCCCGAAGGCTCCTGGACCGCCTGACCCGGGCGAACCTCGTGGAACGGCCGCGCGAGGACCGCTACCGCCTGCACGACCTGGTTCGGCTCTACGCGGTCGAGCGGATCAACGCCGAGGAGGCAAGGGAGGCAGCGAGCGAGGCGGTCGGGCGGGTGGCCCGGTGGTACACACACGCCGCCGCACGGGCTCAGCTCGTGGAGCACCCGAACTTCCCGGTCGTTCCCGGGGAAGAGCAGGACCACGAACTGCCCGAGTTCGATTCCGCCCAGGAGGCGCTGGCCTGGTTCGAGTCCGAGCGCGCGAACCTTCTGGCCGTGGTGCGGGCCGCTCAGGACCACGGCCATCATGACACCGCCTGGCGACTGCCCGCGACCGCTTATGGGCTCTTCGAACTGCACCGGCACTGGCACGAGTGGCGCGACCTGCACGCCATCGGTCTGCGGGCGGCCGAGGACGCGGACGACGCCTTCGGGGTGGCCCGCAACCACCTGGGGATGGGCGACGCCCAGTGGCTGCTGGGCGACCTCGACGCGGCCGTGCAGCACTACGGGTTCGCCCTGGCGGCCAACCGCCAGGCCGGTGACCCGTGGGTGGAAGGCTTCACGCTGCGCCAGCTGGGTGTGGTGACCTGGCAACGCGGCGAGCGGGGAGACGACACGGTCAGGTACATCGAACGCGCCATCGCGATCTTCCGAAAGTCGGGAGAACGGCGTGGTGAGGCGATGGGCCTGCTGAGCCTGGCCGACTTCGGTGCGGACCTCGACCGTTGGGAGGAGGCGCTCGACCACTGCCGGTCAGCGATCGAGGCCTTCCGTGACATCGGCGACGTGTGGACCGTGGCCTGGGCACGCTGCACCCTGGGCCGGATCCTCACCGGTTCGGGACACGCTGTGGAAGCTGTGGCGGAGTACCGGCAGGCCATCACGGTCTTCGAGGAGCGCGACGACGCCGACAGCCGTGCGGTGGCGCTGCTCGGTCTTGGCGACGCCCACTCCGAGTTGGGCAACGTGGCCGAGGCACGGGAAGCAATGGGCGCGGCCCTGGAATACCTGCGCGACCACGAGGACCCTCGCGCGGCGGAGGTCGAGGAACGGCTGGGTCTCCTGTCCGACGAGGGGTGAGGAGCGGTCACCGCTCGACGTGGGCCGCGAGGTTGGCCAGGGACGAGGCGAGGGCCGCCTCGTGGTCGGTCTGGGAGACACCCCGGGGAACGCCGGTCGCCTCGACGGCCACCAGGGTGCCCTCGGGCACCTCGGTGAGCCGCCAGACCATCGTCATCGTCCCCGCGAAGTCGGGGTCCGAGGACTCGAAGACGACCCGCTGCACGATCCGAGCGTCGGGCACCAACTCGGCGAACTCGACCTCGGTGACGTCGCTCGACTCCGAGGTCTTGCCCTGCCCGGATCCAGGATCGAGGTAGGTCAGCACCATGCGGAACCCGCCTCCGGACCACGGTTCGAAGCGCTCGATCCGCCCGGTCATGCCCTCCGGCGGCAGCCAGGACTCCAAGGCCTCCGGTTCGGTCATCGCCCTGTAGACCTCCACGGCGGAGGCCCGGACGGTCCTGCTCCCCCGGTCGACACGCGATTCCGTTTGGCCCATGACCGCCCCTTCCTCGAACGTGCGTGCATGGGCAACCTAACCGGCACCACCGACAAACGGCACCCGAGCGGGCAGACCTCAGGTCGGGCGGCGGCCCTGGACCGAGTAGATCGCACAGGAGCAGGCCCGGAAGGAGGGATCGGCCAGCAGCGCGCGCACGTCGGCGAGATCGCGGTCGGTCATCCCCTCGCGCAGGAAGGCCTCACGCAGGTGGCGGGTGTGGTGCGCGATCAGGTGTACTCCCGGTGAGCCGGCGTCCCACAGCTCCAGCCGGGGCTGGGGATCGACACCGGCCAGGCCCGCGCGGCGCATCGCCTCGGCGGCGTTGCGCCCCCAGGCCGGGTCGGCCCCGGCGCGGACCATCAGCCTGGTCTTGGCCTCCTGGAACTCCTCGTAGAGCTTCCGGGACCCGGCGTCGGGCATGAGCAGCCCCGGGCCGTAGGTGATGTCGAACTCGTCGAGCTGGAGCACCCCGCCGGGCTTGAGCGCGCGCACCAGGCGGTCCAGGACCGCGATCCGCTCGGGCAGGTGCAGCAGCACCAGCCGGGAGTGGATGAGGTCGAAGGCCGCCTCCGGCAGCGGGTCGTGGACGACGTCGTGCCGGACGACCTCCAGCCCCTCGGTGCCGGGGATCCGCTCGGGCTTGATGTCGGTGGCCAGCACGCTCCCGCCCGGGGCGACCCGGTCGGCCAGCCAGAGCGCGACGCTGCCGCCCCCCGCACCCACCTCCAGACAGTTCCACCCCGGTCCGACCCCGGCCTGCTCCAGGCGTTCGGTGGTCATCGGGTCATAGGCGGCCGACAGAAAACGGTGCTGGTCGAAGGCGTGTGCGTTGTGGTTGTCGAAGAGGTAGCGCGAGGCCTCGGTTCCTCGCCGGGGCGCCTCGGCGGCTGTGTCCGTCACCGGATCCTCCTTGGGTGTTCGGTCGGTCAGTGGTGCGCGGCCTCGGAGGCGACGCGGGACAGGGTGGCCGTGCAGACCTTCCCGGTCGGACCGAGCGGCAGTTCGGGCAGGACGAGCACGTGTTCGGGGAGCGAGCGGGTGTCCAGGCCGCGTTCGTCGCGCAGGAAGGCGAGCAGTTCCCGCGGGGTGGGCGGAGCGGCTCCCGCCACGGGCGAGACACAGGCGCACATGCGCTCGCCCAGGTCGGGGTCGGGCACCGGTACGCAGTGGGCCTCCGCGAGGAGGGGGTGGGCACCGAGTTCGCGCTCCACCTCGGCCGGAAAGATGTTGGCCCCGCCCCGGATCACCGTCCGGCGCAGGCGGTCCACCACCCACAGCGCGCCGTCGGGGTCCAGACGGCCCAGGTCGCCGGTGCGCACCCACCCGCCCGGTGCCCGGCGCTCGGCGTCCAGGTCGGGCGCGGCGACGTGGCACAGCGGTGTCATCGGGCCCAGGGCCCAGATCTCGCCGGTCTCCCCCGTGGGGACCGGACGGCCCCGGGGATCACGGATACTCACCTGGGCCACGTCCGCTGCGGGGTAGCCGGCCATCCCCGGCTCCCAGTCCTGCGGGCGGCGCCCGGTGTGGCAGTTGACCCCGTCGGTGGAGCCGTAGACGTTGACCACCGGCCGGTCGAAGCGTGCCGCGCAGGCGTCATGGACCTCCCGGTGCAGCGGCGCTCCGCTGGCCACCACCATGCGCAGGGACGAGGTGTCCGCCCGCTCGGGTAGCGAGGCGATCCGCCGCAGCATCGTGGGAACCCCGATCAGGTGGGTGGGGCGGTGCCGTTCGATCGCGCGCAGCGCGGCGGCCGGGTCGAAGCGGGGCAGCACCACCAGGGTTCCGCCGTGCCGGGCCAGAGTCACCGGCACCCCGCAGGAACCGAAGGACGAAGCCAACGAGACGAGGAGCAGACCGCGCATCGGTCCGGGGCCCGTGCGCAGTGCCGCCACGTAGTTGCCCCGTCCGCCCGCCATGGCGTTGTGCGTGTAGGCGACCATCGCGGGGTCCCCCTCCGAGCCCGAGGAGACCAGGACGCGGGCCGGGGACTCGGGGTCGGGCCGCGCGGGACGCCAGTCCCGGATCGCCCCAGGGTCGGGCTGGTCCAGGCTGCGCGCCCCGAGGCGGGTCGGGCCGAACGTCCACACCTGGCGCAGGTGCGGCAGGTCCGTCCGGCGGACCTCCTCCACCCTGTCCGGGCCGGTGATGAGGGCTACGGCCCGGGAACGGCCCAGCAGGCTGTGCACGTCGGCAGGGGAACGCCCGTCGGGAACGGGCATCGAGACCGCGCCCACGGCGGCGACGGCGAGCTCGGCCACGGCCGCCTCGCGTCCGTTGGGCAGCAGGACGCCGACGACGTCCCCCGCTGCCCTCCCCGCGGCGGCCAGCGAGGCGGCGGCGCACCGCACCCTCTCGTCGAGCCCGGCGTAGTCGAGCGTGCCGCGGTCGTCGATGACGGCCGCCCGGTCGGGATGGGTGCGCGCGTGCTCGTGGAACAGGGTGTACAGGTCCCTGCCCGGGCACCAGCCCCGGGCGGTCCACTCAGCGCGCAGGTCCGGCGGTACGAGGTCGGTCAGCGCCAGTCCGTTGGACGAGGTCCACGTCATCTGGTCTCCGAAAGAGGTCGGCGGGTCTGTCAGGGCTGGGTGCGGCCGGCCGCGCCGTGGCCGGGGTGAAGCTCCACGGGGCCCGGAAGCAGGACGTACCGTCGACCGTGTCCAGGGCCTGAGCGAACTCCGGTGCGGCGGCCATCGCCGCCAGGTCGCCGGCCGGTGCGTGACCGCCCCGGTCCTCGCGCGCGGTGCCGCGTCCGGTGCGGCGCAACAGTCGGGCGGCGTCCGCCAGGGCGGTCCGGGCCCCCGTCCCGGAGCCGGTGCGGGCACGGGCCAGCAGCGCGGCCACCGCCCCTTCGGCCGCGATGATCCCGCCGAGCACGTCGGTCAGGGTCAGCAGGGACGGCGAGGGCTCCTCGCCGGGTCCGGACAGGAGGTCGGCCACTCCGCCATAGGCCTGGACCAGGTAGTCGGTGGCCAGGGTGCCGGGTTCGGGAGCCTCCTCGGCCCACCCGTCGGCGTGGACGTGGACCAGGCCCGGGGCGAGGCCGGCGAGGTCGTCGGGCCCCAGGCCGAACCGCTCGGCCCGGCCTGGCGGCCAGTTGTACAGCAGGACGTGGGCCGTGGCGGCCAGGTCCCGCGCGACGCGGCGCCCGGACCCGGTCCTGAGGTCGGCCTCGACCACGCCCTTGCCCCGGTTCAGGGCGAGGAACCTGGCGGAGCGCTGCCCCGCCATCGGCGGCACACCACGCATCGGGTCGCCGCCCGGCGGCTCTATACGCACCACCTCGGCGCCGAGCATGCCGAGCAGCAGCCCGGCGAGCGGTCCCTGTATCCGGTTGGTGGCCTCCACCACGCGCAGCCCGGACAGGGGCGCGGTCCCGTCGGGGGCGAGCGGCGGCAGCCCGGGGGGACGGCGGCCCGTACCGCCTGCCGCGCGCAGCCGCCACTCCGGGGGCGGGGACGGCCCCTCCGCCTTTGCGGCGGCGCGGATCGGGGCGATACTCACTCCGGTACGCCGTGCCGCGGAGCGCACCAGGGAGAAGTCCGTGGCGGCTGCCGTGGCCGCCAGCTCCGGCGGCAGCGGGCACACCGCGGTGGCGAAGCGCCGTTGGAAGGACGGCCACCCGGCGGCGATCACGGCCGGGGCGGCTCCCAGGTCGGTCCAGAACCGCAGCCACGCCTCGGCGTCCAGGGTCTCGACCTCGAAGCGTGTCCCGTCAGCGGAGCGGAACGGAGGGGTGGGACCGGCCCCGGGCGCGGACTCCCCCTCACCCGTCGCGGACGGCCCGGCACCTGACACGAGCGGTTCCCGCCCCGGCACGGACGGCTCCTGGCCGTGGGCGGACGGCCCGTCGGCATCAGGCCCGGTGCCGGGCGCGGTGGCCGCGGCGATGTGGGGGCCCGCCGCCACCAGGGCGGCCTGGGCGGCCGAGACGGACGCGGCCAGAACCGGCCCTCCGCGCACCAGGGCCAGCGCTGAGGCCGCCACCGCCTGCGCGGCCAGTACACCCGCGCACACCGAGGCGTAGTCCACACCGAGGAACCGGGGGCCGCCGCGGGCACGGCCGTGCAGATGGGCGAGCCCGCAGACGGCCTGCACGTCACGCTCGTCCTCCAGTGGCGACGCGACCGGACCGGACCAACCGAGAGCGCAGGTGACCGGCACCGCCAGCGGGGCACCGGAACTCCCTGGGACGCGCAGCAGGCCGATCCACCCGGCCGGGGCTCCCGGGGGCGGGCCCCCGCCCAGCCGGTAGACGGCGCAGCCGAGCGCCTCCAGGCGCGCCGCCGCCACCCTCAGCACGACCGAGTCCCCCATCGCGTGCGCGACGGCTCCGGCCAGCGGGAGCACGGCCGTGTCCGCAGGTCGCGCCGTCACGTCCACCGTCCCGTACCGCAGGTGTCGGGGCGCAGGCCCATACGGTCGCGCAGCACGATCCGGCGAACCTTACCGGTGCCCGTGCGCGGCAGCCCGTCCCACGTCGTGACCACGGGGTCGGCGAGTTCGGGCAGGTCGGCGACGGCGTGCCGCCACGCCTCGGTGTCGAGCCGACCGTCCTCGGTGACCACCACCGGTACCGGGGGGCCGCCCGGAACGCTGAGGACGACGCACTCCAGCACCTCGGGCAGACGGTCGTCCACGACGTCCTCCACCTCCAGGCAGCCGCCCTCGCGCAGGACGTCCACCTCGCGGTCCACCAGCCGCACCCCGCCGGTGCGGGTGATGACCCCGACGTCGCCGGTGTTCCACCACTCTCCCACCAGCTTGGACCGCCACCGGCCCTCCTCGCCGACGTAGCCCAGGCACAGGGCCTCGGTACGGCAGAACAGCAGGCCCGGCACGCCGGATGGGACGGGACGCATGGTGCGCGGGTCCACAGCGCGCAGCCGGGTGCGGGTGGGCACCGGGCGGCCCAGGTCGCGGGTGGTCGGATGGCGTTCCCGCCCCCGGGCCAGTGCCCGACGGGTGAGGAAGCGGAAGGTCAGCGGCCCGGTCTCGCTCTGGCCCCAGCCCTGCATCCACACCGGGCGCCTGTGCCCGGTGGCGCTGAGAAAGGTGCGTACGGTCGACGGGTGTACGGCGTCGAAGGTGCTGGTGTAGAGACGTACCCGGTCGAAGGGGCCGTCCTCCCGCGCCGCCCGGTCCTGCCAGTGCACGAAGGTGGCGGGTTGGGCCTCCAGGGTGGTGGGGCGGTACCGGTGCAACAGCGGTCCGGCCTCGGCCCAGTCGGCGCCGGTAACCACCGACAGCGCTGCCGGGGACAGCCACAGCACGCCCGCGGTCCAGGCGAGCGCGCGGCCGTGCGCGAAGGAGAACGCCGCGGTCACCGTGTCGTCGGGCCGACTGCCCAGCACGGGCCAGCGGTGCGATTCGAACCCGGCCAGGCGGCGCATGATCGTGCGGGTGGAGTGCGTGACCAACTTCGGCACCCCGGTGGTACCGGAGGTGTGCATGATCGCCAGGGGCGCGTCCAGGGGCGGCCTCCGCGGCGGCGGAGCGGAGGTGCCGCGCACGTCGTCCAGGCACAGGGCGCGCTCGGCCGGGCCGTCGACGACCAGGGTGCGGGCGGCGTGCACCGCGGGGTCCGCCCCCGCTTCCCCGGCCTCGGCCAACAGCGCCGCGTCGGTGACCAGCAGCCTCGGGTCCAGCCGCTTGAGCAGAACCTCCAGGGCATGGGGCTCCAAGTGCGCCGACAATGACGCGGGGACCGCGCCCAGCCGTGCGGCGGCACAGTTCAGCAGCACGTAGTCCCAGTGGTTGCGCTTGGCGATCGCGACACGGTCGCCGGGCAGGACACCGGCCGCGGCGAGCCAGCCCGCGGCCTCGCGCACCAGCTCGGCCGCCCCGGGCACGTCCAGTTCGGTGCCCAGGCCGGGGGCGATGTCCAGGGGTCTGCTCAGGTGCACGGCGGTGGCGACGCCGCGCACGGCCAGGTCGTCGAAGAGGGTGCCCAGATGGATGGGCTTGGTGAACAGTGTCATCTGGCTTCCTTGGAAGTCGGGGCGGGGGTCGCGGCCGTGCGGCCGAGGAAGGCGAGCACCCGCTCGGCGGCCGGCTCGGCGGAGGAGACCGCCCCCTCGCTGCACGGGCGCAGCGCGATCCAGTCCCCGGCGTAGTCCACGGCCGTGAGGGGGCGGGCGGCGAAGGCGGCGCGTACCCCCAGCGCGCGCGGCCCCGCCGCGGGCAGCCCGTGCCGGAAGCGGTGCACTCGGACCTCTTCGACACGGTCCGACAGACCGGGGACGAGGCGTTCGGCGCGCACGGTGAGCAGCTCCGCCACCTCCTCGTCGGGGGCGTCGAGGAGTTCGGCGGCACCCCGCGGCGAGGCGACCAGCGAGACCAGGCCCCGACCGGCCGGCGCCCTCCCCGGGTGCTTGTTGTGGTCGGCGGTGACCACGTTGAGCAGCGGGTCCTCCGCGGCGGGCACCAGGGTGGCGAAGCCGCCCCGGGCCCCGGCCGGGGACATGGGGCGGTCCAGCATCAGGGAGACCCTGAGCATGGGTGCGTACTCGCACGCGTCGAGGTAGGCGCGCTCGGCCCGGGTCGCTTCGGGGTGCAGCCGCGCCGCGATCGGGGCGGGCACCGCCAGCACCGCCGCGCGGGCGGTGACCGGGCCCGCCGGGGAGTCCAGCCTGACCCCGTCGGGGACCGTGGCCACACCGGTCACCGGGTGGTCGGTGGCGACGTCGAGCCGGCCGGCCAGGGTTCGCGCGAGGGTGTCCATGCCGTCGCGGTAGGTACGCCAGTGGGCGGTGCTGCCCGCGGAGACCAGGTGCGCGGCGAAGGGGGCGGCGGCCGTCCGCTCCGGGTCCCAGCCGAAGAACCCGGCGGCCAACGGGCCCAGCAGCCGGTCACGCAGTTCCTGGTGGTAGGGGCGCAGAAGGTCGGCGAGGGTGCGTGTACCCAGAGGGGAGCGCTCGGGGCGTTCGGGGTCCGGTGCGGCACCGGCGAGCAGGAATTGCAGGCGCAGAAGATCGGCCCGTGCGCGCAGGGACAGCCCCGCCCCGGTGAGCAGCCCCAGCGCGCGTCCCGTGTGCGGCCGGGCACGGCCGCCGCGCCACGACGCCAGGGCACCGCGGACCCGTGTCACCGCGCCCCGGTCGGCGTCCAGGCCGAGGTCGGAGATCAGTCTCCAGGTGGCCGGATAGGCGGCGGCCGGGGGCAGCATCTCCGCGCCGGTGTCGATCAGGAAACCGTGCTCTCGCAGGGTACGCATCCGGCCGCCCACGGCGTCGGCGGCCTCCAGGACCCGCACGGAGCACCCCGCCAGGGCCAGCGCGTGGGCCGTGGCCAGGCCGGCGGGCCCGGCGCCGACCACGGCTACGTCGAGTACCTCGCTCACGCGGCGGCCCCCAGGAGCATCGGGGCGAGCAGGTTCGCGGCGATCAGCAGGACCACGGTGGCCCTGTGGGTGTGGATGGCCAGGCGCCGGGCGCGCAGGATGTCGCCGCGCACGAAGCCCATCACCAGCTGGGTCACCCGCATCACGAAGACGGGGGCGAGTACGACGGGGAACCACCACGGGGCGATCCCGGTCAGGGTCGAGACGGAGATGAGCAGGCTCTCGGCCGCGGTCGCCGCGATGATGAAGGCGGTGTTGAGCTGTCGGGGCATCAGCGCGGCGACGGTGATCCGCCCCGCGGAGCGGTCGCCGTCGGCGTCGTTGGTGTTGGAGTACAGGCCGAACAGCATCGGGCCGAACCCGAACAGCAGCGCCTGGACCACGACGAAGCCGCTCAGCTCTCCGGCGAGCAGCCCGTAGGGCACCAGCACCCAGCCCACGCCCAGGCCGATCAGGAAGACCTCCTGGAAGCCCCGGTAGCTGATCTTGAGCCCCCAGGAGTACTGGACCGAGGCGACGACGCACAGGGCGGCCAGCGCGATCGCCCACGTGGGCCGGTGCGGGGCGGCCAGCACGACCAGGGTCCACAGCACCGCGCTCGCCCCGGTCGCCGCCCAGGCGAAGCGCAGTGCCTGTGGCTCGGTGAGCGTTCCGGCGACGAGGGGTTTGCGGGCCAGTCTGCGGCGGGCCGCGTCCGATCCGTAGTTGGCCGCGTCGCTGCCGTCCCGGTACCCGGTGACGTCGTCGAAGGCGACCATCGCGGCCACCACCGCCACCTCGGCGAGCAGGATGAGGACGAGCAACCCCAGCGTGCCCGGTTGCCAGCGCAGCGCGGGCGCCAGCATGGCCAGCACCAACGGCAGGCCGATGTAGTAGTCGACGATGTCGAGTTTGGCCAGCCGCGCGTAGGCGGCCAGGGTGCCGCGGGCGGGCGGGGGCGTCCGCGCGGCCGCGGCGGGTGACTCGGTGACGGGTGGCTCGGTCGTGTGCTCGGTCATCTGGTCGTCCTCCTCATCCGGCGGGCGAACGCGCACACGGTGTCGGCGATGTGCTCCACCTCGGTGTCGCTCAGGTGCGGGTAGAGGGGCAGGGAGATGTTGCGCCGTGCCGCCGACTCCGCGTTCGGCCAGTGCCCGCCCGGCGACGCGTACGGGGCGAACGCGGGCTGCGCGGGCAGTATCCGCGGGTAGTACACGTGGGTGTGGACTCCGTGAGCGGCCAGGTGCGCGCGTAGCTCGTCACGCTGTTCCGTCAGGAGCGTGTAGACGTAGTGGCAGCGCCCGTCTCCGCCCACGGGCGGCGCCGTGATCCCGGTTCCGGCCAGCGACGCGAACCGGGAGGAGTAGTACGCCGAGACCTCGGCCCGGCGCTCCAGCCGTGCGTCCAGCCCCTCCAGCCGGTGCAGCTGGAAGGCGGCCATCACCTCGTCGAACCGGCTGTTGTAGCCGACGTGGTGGTGGAGGAAGCGGTGCTCACCGTCCTGGCCGTGGTTGCGCAGCATCCGCACACGCGTGGCGAGTGCGGTGTCGCCGGTGACCACGGCACCGCCCTCACCCGGCATGCCGAATGTCTTGACCTGTACGAACGAGTAGACACCGGCGTCGCCCCACAGCCCCGCGGGGCGGCCCTGGAGCACCCCGCCCTGGGCCAGCGCGGAGTCCTCGACCAGGCGCAGCCCGTACTGGTCGGCCAGCTCCCGGTACCGGGGCATGTCCGCCATCATCGAGAACACGTGCGCGGGCATGAGCGCCTGGGTACGCCCGGTGACGGCCGCCTCCGCCGCGGCCGGGTCCATGGTCAGCGCGACCGGGTCGACGTCGGCGAAGACCGGGTGCGCGCCGCACCCGATGACGGTGCTCGCCAATGGCGCGCAGCCGAAGGCCGGTACCACCACCTGGTCGCCGGGGCCCACCTCCATGGCGGCCAGGACCAGGGTGAGCGCCGATGTCCCGCTGGAGCAGGTGACGGCGTCGGCCACGTTCAGCCGGTCACGCAGCGCGCCCTCGAATCCGGCGGTGCGGTCGCCGAGGATGAATTTCTGCGCGGCGCTCGTCCCGGTCTCGT
Organism: Nocardiopsis sp. TRM 82005; assembly: GCF_056312425.1. Lineage (NCBI taxonomy): Bacteria > Bacillati > Actinomycetota > Actinomycetes > Streptosporangiales > Nocardiopsidaceae > Nocardiopsis > Nocardiopsis sp. TRM 82005. Next base: position 161,127 of record NZ_JBWDTQ010000019.1, on the reverse strand, counting down.
GGACGGCCTCCAGCAGGGCGTCGCGGTCGGCCTCGAACAGGTCCGGGGGGAAGAACGGGATGTCCCGCGTGGTCGTCGTGGTCACTGGCGCCCCCGAACGTAGAAGTCCTCGATCTCGTCGCAGACGCGGTCCACCTGCGCGTCGGTCAGATCAGGGTGGAGCGGGAGCGCGACCGCTGCCTCGCACGCGGCCTCGGCGCGGGGGAAGTCGCCCGGTGCGTGCCCCAGGTGCGCGAAGCACGGTTGCAGGTGCAGTGGGACCGGGTAGTAGGTTTCGGTCCCGATACCGGCCGCGGCCAGGTGGGCCACCAGGTCGTCGCGCTTTTCGGCCTCGACGAGGTGGACGTAGACGACCCGCCCTCCGCCTGGGTGTGGCACGGCGTCGCCGGGCACGGTGCGTACCCCCGGCACGTCCCGCAGGCGGGAGTCGTAGCGCGCTGACAGCTCCGCCCTGCGGGCGATACCGGCGTGGAGCCGGGTGAGCTTGGCCAGGAGCACGGCGGCCTGGATGTCGTCCATCTTGCTGTTGCAGCCAGGAAGGACCGTCGGGTTGGCGATACCGGGGAAGTCGTCCAGGGTCCGCCCGGAGCGGCCGTGGTGGCGCAGTGCCCGCGCGGTCTCGGCGATCCGGTCGTCGTCGGTGAGCAGCGCACCCGCGTCGCCGATCGCGCCGAGTGTCTTGGCGGGGAAGAACGACAGCACCCCTCCGGCGCTGAGCAGCCCTGCGTGTGTACCGTGCAGCCGCATACCGATCGCCTCGGCGCTGTCCTCCAGCACGGTCAGCCCGTGGCGTCGGGCGACCTCCTGCACACCCGCCATGTCGGCCAGCCGGTCGAACAGGTGCACCGGCATGACCATCCGGGTTCGGGAGGTGACCGCCGCGTCCACCGAGTGCGGGTCGATACCGTACCCCTGTTTCTCGATGTCGGCGAAGACGGGGACGCCGCCGGCGAGCACCACCGCGCTGGCCGTGGCGACGAAGGTGTAGGCGGGAACGATCACCTCCTCTCCAGGACGCAGCCCCGCGGCGCGCAGCAGCAGTACCAGTGCGTCGGTCCCGGAATTAACGCCGACCACGTGCCGTGCCCCGGTCCAGAGGGCCAGTTCACGTTCGAATTCGGCGACCATCGCGCCGTGCGAGAACTTTCCCCGGTCCATGACGCGGAGACAGTTATCGCGAATTTCTGGCCACAGCTTCCGGAAGGTTTCCGACTGATCAAAAAAGGGGACGGGAAACCGTGCTCTCCCCGGGTGCTCGGCCTCGGGGGGTGAAAGCGTTCTCTTCACGTTTTATGTTTCTGTACCTCGGAGAGGGGGTGAGGGGTCGGGGCCCGGTCGCGGCGCGGGAGCGCCGCGACCGGGCAGGGGGCTCAGCTTCCGAGGAGGGGGATGTCGTTCTTGCCGAGGTGGTAGTCGCGGACCGCGGCGACCAGCTCGGCGGTGGACAGCTTGCCGCTGCCGTCGGCGTCCAGGTCGGCGAATGCCTGGGCGGACCCGCTCTCGTCGATGCCGATGGCGTCGAACCACTTCTCCATCTCGCTCGGGCTGACCTCACCGTCGCCGTCGACGTCCAGCACGTCGACGATCGCCTGGATGGTCGGCTGGACGACGGTGGCGAACCCGGCGTCGCCCTTGCTGATGATCTCCCGTTCGGCGACCGCGACGAACTGCTCCTGGCTCATCCGATCGGTGTCCGCGCTCTGGGCCAGGAGGTCGAACATGGCCAGGTACGCCTCCTTCAGCGCCTCGCCCTTGGCGGTGCCCTCGGCCCCCAGGCGCGAGAGGATGCCGTTCGCCTCGCTCTCGAAGTCCGAGCGCTCGATCACCCCGTTGCCGTTGGCGTCCCAGAGGCGGAAGCGCTCCTCGAGCCTGCTGTTGGCCTTGGTTGCAGTCGTCATTGATTTACCCTCACATTCAACGCGAAAAAAGGATGTACGACGCCCTGTTCGAGTACAGGTAGGGCTTTCTCGGCCACGCCCGACCGAACCCTTTGCACTTCCATAGATTACCGGGAAACCTTCTCACACAAAAGGGGGGCAGAAGAACAACGTCGATACTATTTGATTTTTATATCGGACATTTATGTGTAAATACCGGATTCCTCTGGAACCGGGTCGGTCGGCGTACCTCGCTCCGCGCCGTCCGGGACGCCCTGGCGGAACACCAGAGGCTCCCCCGCGGCCAGCGACAGGTCCCGTCCTGTCGGTACCGGGTCGGCGTGGACCAGCACGTTGTAGTGGTTGGGCAGGTGACAGCCGTCGAAGCCGAGCACCACCCCCACACGGCGGGGGCCGATCCACACCTCGTCGCCCCTGTCCACCACCCCCGCCGCGGTGATCTCCGCGAATCCGAGGAAGCCCACCCTGTCGATCCGGCCTCCCGGAGCGGTCTCGGTGTGGTCGGTGGCGACCAGCTCGTGCACTTCCCCCACGCGAACGCACCGGCTCGCGTGGGGTTCGAGCCGCATGCCCCGCTCGCTCCTTCGGTGCACCAGGACCTTCACCATCGTCGCGGTGATCTCCCGCTTGGGGCCGTCCTCGTACGGGTTCATCCCACGCCCTCCCGTGTCCGTTCCTCCCCGGCGGCCGTCTCCAGCCGGTAGGTGTCCCCGACCAACCGCAGCGCGGACGGTCCGCCCCCGTCCTCGACCAGACCGCCGAGCACCCGCCGTTCGAACTCGGCGAGTATCCCGACGTACTCGTGCCACAAGGACCCCTTGAACCCGGGGTAGCCAGCCAGCATGTCCGCCGTCAGCACCGCACCGTCGTCGGTGCGCACCTCGACGTCCTTGCGCTCGCCGGGGTGGGACCAGTCGAGCAGCACCCTGGCCCGGACTCCCACCCCTCGCCCGTCGTCCCTCGACGGACGGTCTCCGACCGCGGTCCCTTGTGCCCGCAGTCCGATATCGGCCCGCCGGTCGGTGCCCGCGGCGTCCCGGGTGATGTGCGCCGCCACCGCCTCGACCGGGCCGAGCAGTGTCTCGACCAGGTCGAACGCGTTGGGTCCGTTGTCGGCGACGCATCCCCCGCCGCACCGGTCCGGGTCGAGATACCAGGTGTCGGATCCGGCGTGCTCCTCGATCCGCTCCAGGTAGCGCACGGTCATCTCGGTGACCCGCCGCCCGGCCAGGTCCTCACGCAGCCGCGCGACCTCGGAGTTGTACCGGCGGTGGAAGGCGGTGAACAACGGGACGCCCCGCTCCCGGGCGAGCCCGGCGAGCGACTCCCCCTGGGCGGCGTCCAGCGCGAGCGGCTTCTCCACGCACACGGCCGCGCCCCGCTCCAGGGCGTCGGCGCAGATCCGGGCATGGGCGTCGTTGGGTGCGGTGACCACCACCGCGTCCGGAGCAGCCCGCTCCAGCATCCGCACGTGGTCGGTATAGCCCGGCACACCGGCCCGGCACGCGTCCAGCACGTCCGGTTCGCGGTCGCACACCGCGACCAGGTCCAGCCCGGGGACGGTACGCAGGGCGGTGAGGTAGAACCGGGAGATCACGCCGAGGCCGACCAGCCCGACTCGCAGCGGCGGCCTCATCGCGGAGCTCCCTGGACAGGCGGGGTCCGCAGCCCGGTCCGCTCGGCCAGCTCCACCAGCTCGGCGTGCAGTGACGCCTCCAGCGGCACGCCCTGGCGCCGCCGCTCCTTCGCCCGGTGGTACTCGTGCCAGCCGGGGTAGCGCACCGGCTCGGCCGGATCGGTCGGCGGGCACTCCAGCAGCGCGCCGAACAGCCCCTCCGCGTCGGCACCGCCGCCCTCTCGCAGGGCGTCGGGCGCGACGGCGGCGACGAAGAAGCCGATGTCGTCGTCGCGACCGCTCGGGCCGCCGTCGCCCGCGAGGGCGTCGGGGTGCGGTCCCAGCCCGGCACCGGGCACCATCGCGGCCAGCACCTCCACCATGAGCCCCAGGCCGAACCCCTTGTACCGGCCGTCCTGGCCACCCAGCCACATCAGGTGCGCCTGTCCGGCGTCGAAGGCGTGCGGATCGGTGACGGGCGCGCCCAGGTCGTCGCACAGCAGCCCTTCCGGCAGGGTCCGGTTCTCACGGGCCGCCTGGCGGACCCGGCCGGTGGGCGCGGCCGTGGTGCTCATGTCGAGCAGGAAGGGCGGGTGCCCGCCTGCCGGAGCAGCGACGCTGAGCGGGTTCGTGCCCAGCATCGCCACCGCGCCACCGGGCGGCCGGGCGATGCGCTGGCGTCCGCAGTTGCTGGCCACCAGGCCCACCATGCCGCGCTCGGCCGCGCGCAGCGCGTGGTATCCGGCACATCCCAGATGGGTGGCGCCGCGCACGGAGACCAGGCCGATACCGTGGCGCTCGGCACGCTCCGCGGCCTGGTCCATCGCCGCGCTCGCCACCCACAGGCCCAGCGCCCGGCGGGCGTCGAGGAGTACGGCGGCGCCCAGGTCTGTGACGGTACGGGGCTCGGCGACCGGATCGGCCCTGCCCTCGTCCAGCAGTGGCAGGTAGAGACGTGTCAGGTTGGCCAGGCCGTGCGAGCGCGGCCCGGCGAGGTCGCCGTGGCACAGCGCGCGCGCCGCCTCGGCGGCCCGGCCCGGTGGCAGGCCCCGGTGGGCGAACACCCCGGCGACGAAGGTGATCAGGTCGTCGTGGTCCACCCGCACGGCCCTCTGGTCCTGTGGGGCCCGCGGCGGGACGGGGGAGGTGGTGGTCACGGTTGTCCGTTCGTCTGGTCGGTGAAGGCGGTCAGGAGACGGGCCACCGCGTCGGCGAACTCGTCGAGCTCGGCGGCGCGCGCGAACTCGCCGTCGGCGTGCGCGTTGTTGGCGGCCAGGTCGCCGGGGCCCAGCACCACGGTGCTGGCTCCGGTGACACCGGACATCCAGATGGCGTCGCAGGTGAAGGCCGGTTCGTCCGGGGGCCACGGGTCGATCCCGGCGCGGCGCAGCAGGGCGTGCCCCCAGGGGTCGCGGTCGTCCAGCACGGGCAGACCGCGCTTGCGCCACTCCAGGCGGGTCAGGGCACGCGCGTCGGCGGCGGTCCGGTCGAACAGCGCCGTACCGGTGAAGGCCGCGCCGAACGCGTCCAGGCCCTCATCTAGCGCCTCGGTCAGCGCGGACTCCAGCGCGCGTCCCGCGGCGGCCCGGGCGTAGGAGAGGTTGAGCAGTAGCGCCCCGGTTCCGTAGACCCTGTTGTGCAGGGTGCCGGTGCGCAGTCCGGCCACACACACGGCTCCCGTCGCGGCGTGCGCGTCGAGCGCGCGTCCCAGGTGCTGGGCCAGGAATCCCAGCAGCACGGAGGCGTTGTGCCCGGTGTCCGGCCGGTCGTCCACCGCGTCGTCCCCGTGGACCGACAGCCGGGCGGTCATCGCCGCCGTACTGCGCGGAAGGGACCGCATCCGGGTGGGTTCGCAGAACACGTTGAGCCGACCGGTGTGGCCGCGTTCGACCAGCGGCCGGGTGCCCAGCACCCCCATGGCGCCGCCCTCCTCCCCGGCCACGGCCTGGATGAGCACCGCGACGTCGCGTCCCAGGGCGGGGCGCCGCTCGCGCGCGGCGCGCACCCCGGCCAGCAGCGCCACCGCCGGGCCCTTGGCATCGATGGCGCCGCGTCCGTGGAAGCACTCGCCGTCGAAGCCGACCGGCGGTCGCCCGGCGACCGTGTCCAGGTGCACGTTGAACATCACGGTGCGCTCCGCGGGCAGAGCCGGGCCCAGGCGCAGCACCAGGCTGGGTTGGCAGTCGAGGAAGGCGGGGTCGGACAGGGCCTCGCGCACGGAGGCCGGAACGTCCGAGCGGTCCATGTCGGCGGGATCGGCCGGGGCGTGGTGCACCACGCGAAAGCCGATCCCGGCGGCGGCGCGGGCGTAGGCGCGCTGGGCCTCGCGCAGGCGCGGCCGGGGGCCGTCCGAGCCGGTCTCCAGCGGTCCCGCGGTGGGTAGTTCCAGCAGCCGCAGCAGCAGGGTGCGGTCGTCGGGTGTGAGGGCCGAGGTCACAGGACCCCCTCCCGGCGCCGGGTCCCGGGCACCGCGCGCCAGGACTCGGCCGTGAGCCGCTCCAGCGCGCGCCCGTAGGCGACGAAGGCGGCATGGTCGCCGCGGCCGGGGTCGGCTCCCGAGGCCCGCAGGTGCGGACGCAGATGCAGGTGGGGTTCGATGGACAGCGCTTCGGCGTAGCCGTGCTCGGCCAACAGCCGCAGGCACTCGGCGACCCCGGCCTCGCCTGTACCGGGGAGTACGTAGCCGACCTCACCGCCGGGCCCGGTCACCGCGTCCTTGACGTGGACGTGCGCCACGTGGCCGACCAGGGCGCGCAGCATCTCCGGGGCACGGTATCCGTGGGCGACACCGTTTCCGGTGTCGAACAGCAGCCGCAGTGCCGGGCTGTCCACCTCGGCCAGCAGTTCCAGCATCCGCTCCGCGCTGTCGCCCGCCCAACCCGCGCAGTTCTCGTGCACCAGTACCAGCCCGGCGTCCTCGGCCCGCCGGGCCAATTCGCGCAGGCGTGTGCCGACCAGGTGCCTCCACACGGGCTCGGCCAGTCCGCCCGAGGGGTAGGACATGATCCTGACCAGCCGAGTGCCCAGCAGCGCGCAGCGCCGCGCCAGGACCTCCAGCTCGGCCAGGTCGAGGGCGAAGTCTCCGGTGGCGGGCCGTGACCAGTCCCCGATCCGGGAGGCGACGGCGACCACCTCGGTCCCGGAGTCCCGGATCTCCCGCGCGGCGCGGGCGAAGGCCCGCTCGTCCATCCCGGCGACCGGAACCGCGTCGACGGTGCGCAGTTCCAGACGGCTCCAGCCGAGCTCGGCCAGGGCGGCGAGCTGTCCGCCGAGTCCGGGCGCGGCCTCGTCCCCGATCCCGGCGGTTACCGGGGTGAGCTGTTCAGGCGCCGACGACACTGCCCACCCCCTGCCTCGGAGCCCCGGACGCGCACAGGTTCTTGGCCTCGGTGAGCAGCCGGACCGCTTCGATCTGGACCGGGAGGGTCACGGACGCGTCGCGGGATCGGGTGTAGCGGGCGTAGGCGGTCCGGATGAACGCGGGAAGCGCGTCGTCGGCGAAGACCGAGCGGATCGGCTCCCATCCCTGGGCCTCCACCCGCAGCTGGGCGGCCTGGTCGGCCGCGCTGCACGGATAGTGGCCGGTGAGCAGGGCCCTGTCGAACTCCAGCACGATCCTGCGCTCGCGCACGGGCGAGGACAGGTCCGAGTCGATCTGGCTGCGCACCCCCGAATGGTGCTCCAGGCCGAGCCGGGCGCGGCCCATCCGGGGCAGCCGACTCCGGTCGGTCACCATGTCCTCCAGGGAGGCCGAGGTGATGTCCGCTCCCCCGGCGAGGGTGATCACCACGGCCAGCGCGTGCGGTACCTCCACGTCGAAGGCGGTGGGATGGCCCGGCGCCTCGACGGTGCGAGTGAAGCGGGGCTTGTTCTGTAGCACCGTGATGGTGCGCAGCTCGCCGAAGGCCTTCCCCCGCAGGACCGCGCGCAGTCTCCGGGTGAGCGCGCTGTCCAGCCACTGGGTGGTGACGGTGATGTCCAGTCCCCAGCGCCGCCGAACGCGGGCGACGGCGGCCAACCCCACCAGGTCCAGGGCCAGCGGTTTCTCCACGATGACCATGCGGTAGCCGAGCCTCGCCAGGCGCTCCAGCAGGTCGGAGCGCAGATGCGGCGGGGTGCACAGGTGGACCACGGTGCTCTGCGGCGGCGCGTGGCGCGCCGCCTCCTCCGGGGAGTCGACCAGGAGCACTCCCTCGGCCGACGTCCGGAACGGGTCGAAACCCATGACCGGACCCGGGGCGAAGAGAGCGGGTTCCTGGGTCCGGGCCTTGGCGAGCGACGGCAGGTGCAGCCCTTCTCCCGATCTGCCCAGACCGACGACGAGGGTATGCAGCATAACGGACGGGCACCTTTCCGATTCTCTTCCTTGCGCCGTTCGACACGCCTCTGCGGGCACACCGACCGCGCGTTCCCCACCAACTGTCGACCACCACACCGAAAGCGTCAAAAAAGAGAACATGCCCCCAAGTCCAAAACCCCGGAAACGGGCATGCTGCCACCCCAGAAGAGAAAGGAGCATAAAGAATAAAGTCCATTATGGTGGTTTTGTCGCCAGCCCTGGAGCGCCAGGTCCGACCCGCCGTCCACCACGCGGTGCCGCGGCCGCCGTCCAGTGGCCGCGGCACCGGTCCGGGTCAGGACACCGAGAAGCTGAACATCCCGCTGGGGGGAGCGTGCCAGCCCTGGTCCGGAGCGACCGCGACCCCCGGTCCCAGGCAGGACATTCCGGCGTGCATACGCACGTCGGAGTCGGTGAGGTTGATCAGGACGTGCGCGGTGGCCGGGAGGCGGTGGCAGCTGCCCTGCGCGGGGTCGGGGTAGTGCCGCAGGTCCTCCGCCTCGGTGGTGAACACCACGACCTCCCCGGTCGCGGCGTGCGCCGGCGCGGCACCCACCATGGTCCCGCCCGCCGCGAACGCGAGCGCCGCCGCAGCGGACACCAAAGCCTTCATTCCGATTGCCTCCATTTCCGTTTCGTACTTTTCGTGTCAGTTTGATCCGCGTAGATCACTGATACGGCGGATCAACCCCCACCATCCTCACGCCAAACCACCGCAAAGGCCAGGAAGATTTCAGGAAGACAGTGAATTTCGGACCGCCAGCACCCCGTGGAGGGCAGCAGAAAACACAAAACGGAAAAATGTAGGAAAGTACGATTTTTTAGTGAAGCACCGACTTCAGAACGCACAAAAAAAGCCCGCCCCGAAGGGCGGGCACGGCTACGCCGATCAGACCTTGCGCCACTGGGGCACCCAGGCGCCGTCCTGTACCTCGTAGTCACCGAAGAGCGCCGGGGCCTCCTCCTGCAAGGCCCGGCCGATGAGGTGGAACAGCAGGCGGATCTCCTCCTCGGCTCCGGGCGCGGTGCGCGCCTCCAGGGTGTGGCGCAGGGTGCGCACGTTCGCGGTCCACACCAGGCCGGTCGCCACACCCTCGGGGGCGAAGCGGCGCATGAACGAGGTCCTGTGCTTCTTCTCGGAGAACTTCACCCCCTCCTCGTCCAGGCCGAAGTGGTCGGCCATCCAGAGCTGGAACTCCTCCATCTGCTGGAGCATCGCGGTGGCGCGCTCCATCAGCTCGGGGTCGTCCTCGGCCCAGTCGGGGAACCAGAACGGCAGGTCGCTCAGGCGCACGAAGCGCAGCGACTCCTGCGAGACGGCCACACCCGGGCGGTGCCGGATGAGTTCGTGGGTGTTTCCCGAGACGACGGGCTTCCCATTGCGGCGCACCCACAGAAGGCCGTTGGGCACCTTCACGCAATGGATGCGACCGCTGTAATGCTCCATCTGGTCGTTGTAGCCATCAGCGTTCCAGTAACGGCTGGGCCTGGTACGACCGGTGTTGACCAGAGGGTGGGAGCGCTTACTGAGAAGCGAGACGACGTAGCAAGGACGCAGGTTGTTGAAGCGTTGCCCGCTGGGCATGACGCGCTCAAGCCCTACCCTGTCGTCGAGGCGAACGTTGGCGGACAGGCCCGCCTTGATGGCAAGCACCTGAAGGTCGTCTGCGAGCTCACGGGAGCAGGTGTAGATGACACGATGACCGTTTTTCTCGTGTACGGTCCCGTCTCCCTCGACCATCGCGTCCAAGAAGGTGGCGATGGTTTCCGGTTCCCAGCCATGTACCATCTCGGGCACGTACTTCTCGTGTGAGTGTCCGAGCTCAGCCAGGAAGTCCCGCAGGGCAGCGGACTGAGTGCGCACATCTCCGTGGCCGTTTTCGGGTACATAGGCGGGAAGCCCCATCTCCTCGATGGTCCGGCGCATCTTCTCCAGGCCAGGTCCACGGTTCTGGGCCAGAACAATCTGGTGGCCGTTGATGCTCCCCTCAGCAATGAAGTAGCCGAGGAAACGCGCGAAGGCCTCGGTCGGCAGGGAAACGGCCGGATAGTGCCGGGTGCCCTGCGTACCCGTGTCCTTTCGAACGAAGGTGCGCGTCGTCGCGGGAATCTCCACCCGCTCCGGGGTGTACCCACGCCACGTCGCGGCCTTCTGGTACTGGACTCGCTTATGCAGGATGTCCTCAGCGAACTCCACCCCGAAGTCCTGCTCGTCCCGTTTCGCTGCCTGAGTGTCGTACTTGCGGACCCACATGCGATGGTTCGGGGTCACCAGAAGATCGACCTGTTCGGAGGCGACACGGTACATCGGACCGTCGTAGTCGGCGTGGTAGACCTCTGTGGCCTGCTGGTATTCCAACTCCCCGTTGCGCGGGTCGAGGGTAGCGAACGTCTCGTCACCCTCGATCTTGGGCCAGGGAATCCAACCCTGGTCAGTCAGTACCTCGGTGTCGGAGTCGTAGCAGCACACGCGGGACACGTTGTGCAGCACGAAGCTGAAGCTGATGTGCTCCAGGACCGAGCCGTGCAGGCTGGCCAGGAGGTTGCCGAGGTAGGCGTCCTGGTCCTTGCGCACCCGGGTGACGTTGGGGTTCAGACCCGGCTCCCAGGAGCGGTAGCACAGCCGCCCGGCGAACTCGGCGAGGTTCTGCGGGTCGTTGAGGTGGGCGTCGAGTTCGCCGCGGTCGAACCGCTCCAGCCACGCCTCTCCCCCGACCTCCTTGAGGTAGTCGGTAACGGCGTCGTAGTCCACCTGCGGACGCGCCACCAGACGAACCTGCGGCTCGACCCTCTTCACAGCATGCCTCCCGTTCGTGATCCCGCTCCCACAGCGCACGCCTAACGGCCGTGACCAGGGATTCCATAGGCACGGGGGCGTGATGGGAGCAGGGGCTGACCAGCCTTCCCCGAGGGTACACGGGGCAGCGCGGGATCGGACCGGGCCCAGGAGGCCGGGCGGGCGAGGCGGGCGGGCCCCGTCGGAGCCCCGTCCCCGGTGCCACTCCCGACCGTCGGCAGTGGCACCAGGAGCGGGATCGTCGCCGTCAGGCCCCGGGGCCCACCGCACTAGAAGCCGTAGAAGTAACCGGGGGCGACGAAGAGTCCGACGACGATGGCGATGATGCCCCAGAGCAACTGCCCGCGCAGCACCCCGAGAACGCCGGCCACAATGAGGATAATTCCGAGAATTGACAGCAAAATACCCATACACAACCACTGACCCATAACGAGTTGGTCAAACTTTGTGGTTGGTCGTGTTTGGGAAAAGAGAGCTTCTGCGCAGGTGAGCGGACACGTACGTGATCCGCGCATGGCTCGTGTCACGCTCGGATCACGATGCGCGGGCGGCCCCGGCCGGGTCTCGGCGGCGGTCCTCAGCCGCGGGCCAGACTCAGCACCCTGGCCACGATGCCCTCGCCGACGCTCGCGGTGAGGATCGACTCGGGGTGGAACTGCACCGCGTACCACCGCGCGGCCGGGTCCTCGATCGCCATCACGGTGGGGTTCTCCTCCGCCTCGCCGTCCAGGAGCGCGGTGACCTCGAAGTGCTTGACCAGTTCGGGAACGGTGTAGGTCGAGTGGTAGCGGGCCGCCGGAAAGGCCTCCCCGCCGCCCAGCCCCGCGAGGAGCCGGCCGCCGGACACCCGGACGCGGCCGGGCTTTCCGTGCACCGGTTCGTCCAGGGTGCACAGCTCTCCCCCGGCGTGCTCCACCATCCCCTGTAGTCCCAGGCACACGCCGAACACCGGCAGACCGCGGGCGGCGAGCGCGTCCAGCAGCGCCGACATCCCGAAGTCCTCGGGCAGGCCGGGGCCGGGCGAGAGCACCACCAGGTCGGGGGCGAGCCGGTCGAGCAGGGCGGGGTCGAACCCGTAGCGGACGGTGGTCACCTCGGCTCCGTGACGGCGCACGTAGTCGGCGAGGGTGTTGACGAAGGAGTCCTCGTGGTCCACGAGCAGCACCCTCATGCCCTGGCCGGGGAGATCGGCGGGCTCTGGGGCGGTCCCGCCCTCGGCGGGGGCGGCGCCCTCCTCGCCCCGCTCGCCGAGGGCGAGGGTCTCCAGCAGGGCGCGCGCCTTGAGGAAGGTCTCGCGCTCCTCCGCCTCGGGATCGGAGTCGTAGAGCAGGGTGGCGCCCACGCGCACGGCGGCCACACCGTCGCGGATGTGGGCGGTGCGCAGGGTGAGGCCGGTGTTCATGGAGCCGTCGAAGTTCAGGACACCGACGGCACCGCCGTACCAGTGGCGGGGGCTGGTCTCGTTCTGCTCGATGAACCGCATCGCCCAGGTCTTGGGCGCGCCGGTGACGGTGACCGCCCACATGTGGGTGAGGAAGGCGTCCAGGGCGTCGAACTCACGGCGCAGGGTGCCCTCGATGTGGTCGACGGTGTGGATCAGACGCGAGTACATCTCGATCTGGCGGCGGCCGATCACCCGGACGCTGCCCGGCTCGCACACGCGGGACTTGTCGTTGCGGTCCACGTCGGTGCACATGGTCAGTTCGGACTTCTCCTTGACCGAGGAGAGCAGCTCCTGGATGTTCTCGGCGTCGCCCAGGGCGTCCTCGCCGCGGCGAATGGTGCCGGAGATCGGGCAGGTCTCGACCCTCTGTCCCGTGCCGGGCTCGCCGCTGACCCGGACGAACATCTCCGGGGACGCGCCGACCAGGTACTCGCCGCGGCCGAGGTTGAAGAAGAACTCGTAGGGGGCGGGGTTGCGCTCGCGCAGCAGCTCGTAGAAGCGGGCGGGCGAGGAGCAGCGGGCGTAGGTCCGGTGGCCGGGCACGACCTCGAACAGGTCTCCGCGGCGGAACTTCTCCTTGGCCCTGGCCACGATGCGCGCGTAGGAGCCGGGTTCGGGGCCCTCGGGCACCTCGGTGGCGACCACGGGCGGGGTGGGCTCGGTCTCACGCGGCAGGCCGCGGGTGGTGGCCTCGGCGCGCTCCCCGTCGGCGGGGACGGTGAACTCGTAGGTGTAGCGCATGCACGTCTCGCGCTTGCGGTCGCGGACGACGATGGCGTCGGGCAGGTGCAGGACCAGGTCCCGGTCGTCGGGGCCGCGGTCGATGTGCTGTTCGATGGGTTCGAACTGGAAGGCGAGGTCGTAGCCGAAGGCGCCGTACAGGCCCAGGTGGGTGTCCTCGGAGCTGCGCAGGGCGGCCATGACGGCGCGCAGTGCGGTGAAGACGCTGGGGCGGCGGCTGCGCTCCTCCTCCGTGAAGAACTCGCCGGGGTCGGGCTCGGGAACGGTGACGGTGACGCGGCCGTGTTCGAGGTCGCCCATGGTGCTGTCGGGGTCCGGGGCGCCAACGGAGTACAGGGCCTCGGCCAGGACCGGCAGCAGGACGCGGCCGCGGTCGTTGAGGGTGGCGGCTGTGACGGCGCGCCCGCGCGTGGTGATCTCCAGGCACGGGTCGGCGTAGCCCAGGTGCCAGCGGTCGTAGCGGCCCGGATACTCCATGCCGGAGGAGAGGACGCCGCCGCGGCGGTCCTCGATCGACTGGACGAGGGTGGTGAGGACCTCGGGGTCGCAGGGGGTCGCGCTGCGGTGGACGGTCACGCCGCCCTGGGTGCGGTACGTGGTGTTCTGTGCGTCGCTGGGGTTCACGGCCGGTCCTTTGGCACTGTGGTCGGTCGGGACGGATCGCACCGGCCGGGGCCGTGAAACGGGAAACGACCGCCGGTCCGGGGCGGTCGCTGCATGGGTATGCGCACTCGGAGCACCGCCTAGAGGCGGCGCCACCACTGGGCCTGGGTGGTCGTGTGTCGCATGGGAACGAGTGTAACGGGTGCGGGCGGGCATTGGGGAGACCGACGTGGAAGTTGTCCGGTCCGTCTGCTTTCTGCCGTCCCCTCGCCCCGACCGGAGCCGAACCGACACCGTGCGTGCGTCTGGCCGCGCACGGGGCCGCCGCGCGCCGTGGGGACCACGAAGCCGCGCAGGAGTGTGGCGCTGTGCTAGGCTCTGGAGTTTACTATCAACCTCTGAACAAGGACACAAATAACCTAGCATACGGAGCATAGCAAGTAGATGGAGTTCTGTCAAGTGGACGCCGATGAGGCGTCGTCGGCCGCCCTGGCCGTGGAGCAGGCCCGGGTCAGCACGATGTACGAGCGCCTGGACACCCTCCGCGCGCACACCGCCGAGCAGCTCGCCGCCGCCCACCTACAGGAGCGCGGGGGCTTCGCGGCCGCCGTGGAACGCGAGACGCGCTCCTACGAGCAGGCCCGCCGCCGGGCCCGGCTCGGATCGGTCGAGGAGGGCCTGTGCTTCGGCCGGATCGACCTGGCCCCTCCGGAGGAGGCCGGCGCCGGGGAGGAGCCCGAGACCCGCTACGTGGGCCGGATCGGGCTGCGCGACGCCGGGTACGAGACCATCCTCGTGGACTGGCGGGCGCCGGCCGCCCGCCCCTTCTACGCCGCCACCCCCGGTGATCCGCACGGGCTCGCCCGCCGCCGCCAGCTTCGTGTGCGCCGCCGCAGGGTGGTCGGGATCGACGACGACGTGTTCGACCCCGACGGCCTGACCGACACCGACCGCCGCCAGCTGGTCGGTGAGGCGGCACTGCTCGCGTCGCTGCGCCAGGGGCGGACCGGGCGGATGGGCGACATCGTGGCCACCATCCAGACCGAGCAGGACCGCGTCATCCGTTCCCGGCTGGCCGGGGTGCTCGTGGTCCAGGGCGGTCCCGGCACCGGCAAGACCGTCGCGGCCCTGCACCGGGCCGCCTACCTGCTCTACACCCACCGCGACGTGTTGGAGCGGCGCGGAGTGCTGGTGGTGGGCCCCAACCCGGCGTTCCTGCGCTACGTCAGCGACGTGCTGCCCTCCCTCGGGGAGACCGGCGTGGTCATGCGCACGGTGGGAGAGCTGTTCCCGGGGGTGGCGGCCTCCGCGCACGATCCGCACGGCACCGCCGCGGTGAAGGGCTCGTCGGGGATGGCCGACCTGGTGCACGCGGCCGTGGCCGACCGCAGGCGCACACCCGAGGAGGCGTTCGGCGGTGAGGACCTGCTCGTGGAGACCGACGCGGGGATGCTCACCGCGTCCGGCGTGCTGTGCGAGCACGTGCTGCGGACCGCGCGGGGCTTGCGCCTGCCGCACAACACCGCGCGCAAGTACGTGGTGAACACCCTGCTCGACGAGCTGGCGCGGTCCGAGTCCAAGCTGCTGGGCCGCCCCGTGGAGGAGGAGGACCTGGCCTTCGCCGGCGAGCGGCTCTGGCATGAGGACCCGGTACGGGAGGCTCTGGACGGGCTGTGGCCGTACCTGTCTCCGCAGCGGCTGCTGCGCGAGCTGTTCGCCGACCCCGCGGCGCTGGAGCGGGTCGGGGCCCGGGCCGGGATCGGTGCCGAGGCGTGTGCGGCCCTGGTCCGTTCCCCCGGGTCGCCGTGGACCGTGGAGGACGTTCCGCTCCTGGACGAGGCCGCCGAGCTGCTGGGGCACGACGACGGCACCGAGCGTGCGCGCGAGCGCCGCGCCGAGGCCGAGCGGGCCGAGGAGGAGCGGTACGCACAAGGCGTGCTGGAACTCACCGGCCTGTTCGATGACCAGATGATGGACGCCGCCGCGATAGACGTCGCCGCGATGGCGGACCGGCAGCGCGACACCGGTCCGACGCGTACCACCGCCGACCGCGCTGGCGCGGACCGGGAGTGGACGTACGGGCACGTCATCGTGGACGAGGCCCAGGAGCTGTCGCCGATGGCCTGGCGCACGGTGATGCGCAGGGCTGCGACCCGGTCGTTGACCGTGGTGGGCGATGTGGCCCAGACCGGCAGCGCGTCGGGGACGCGGTCGTGGACGGCCGCGCTGGAACCGTACGCACGGGGCAAGGTGCACGTGGAGCGGTTGCGGGTGAACTACCGGACCCCGGCACCGATCATGGCGGTGGCCGCCGACGTGCTGCGCGAAGCGGCGCCGGACGAGGAGGTGCCCGAGTCGGTGCGCGAGGACGGCGATCCGCCGCGCGCGGTGCGGCTGCCGTCTCTGGACGGGGGGTTGCCCTCCCTGGTCGCCGGTGAGGTCCTGGCGATCGGTTCGGGCAGGGTCGCGGTGGTCACCGCCGACCGGCACGTGGACGCGGTGGCGGCGGCGCTGCCGGAGGCCGCACGTCCGGGTGCGGGCCGGGACGCCTTGGAGGAGGCGGTGGTGGTGCTGACCGCGACCGAGGCCAAGGGGCTCGAATTCGACTCGGTGGTGGTCCTGGAGCCGGACGCCCTGTTGGCGCAGCCGCGCGGCGCCAACGACCTGTACGTGGCGGTCACCCGCGCCACGCGCCGGTTGACGGTCGCCCACACCGGTGAGCTGCCGGACGTGCTGGACCGCCTAGTCCAGGGATGGTAGGCGGGCGCGCCGACGGCACCCTGGCGGGCGTGCTGGACCCGCTTCCTCCAAGGGGGCCGCGGCGTGCGCGAGGTCAGAGGGGCCACCAGGACGCGCCGGTGATCCCGGTGCCCAGCGCTCCGAGCAGGTCCGTGGTGCCCAGGCCGAAGCGGGCGCCCACCTCCATGCCGGTGGCCAGGAAGGCTGCCAGGAGGACCATGACCAGGACGAGGGAGGGCCAGCGGCGGGGGCCGTGCGTCGCGGGTGCGTCCCCCTCCTCGCCCGGGTCCTCCAGCCAGGGTCGGTCCAGGCGGGCGACCACGCGGCGTAGCTCCTGTACCTCCGCGTGGTACCGGTCGCGCTCCTCGCGGACCCGCTGGAGTTCGGCGCGTTCGGCCCGGACGGCGGCGCGGGCGTCGACGATGTCGAGGCGCGCGCCCTCCGGTCCGTGTCTGGAGTGCCAGCGCTCCAGCCGGGACAGGGGCAGGTCCGCGTACTGGGTGGGCCAGTTGTCGTCGGAGGCGTCCTCTTCGAGGTCCTCGTCGGGTTCGGTCTCGACCGCGTAGTCGAGCTGCGCCTCCGCCGGGCCGCCGGTCCCGCCCACGGTGTCGGCACCGGCGTCGGGAACCACCGGCAGGGGTGGCGCGTCGGCGGGTGTCCGGTCCTTGGGACCGTCCGTGAGGTCGGGGCCCTTCGGTGGCCCGGAAGCCTCGTGCGTCTGCTCCGGCGGTACCGGGGTCCTGGGGGCCGCCGTGACGGGAGGGACTTCCGCCTCAGGTGGCTCCGGCGCGTCCCCAACGGATCCGTGCGGGTCCGAGACGATGCGCGGTCTGCGGGGTTCCCGGCGTGCCCGGGGTTCGGGCGCCCCGAAGATCCCGGGCCGGGCGAGCGGGTACGGTCCGGACACGCCCTCGGAGCCGTCGGGCTCGGACTCCTCGGGGAGGGGTTCGGGTTCGGGGACGGTCTCGGGCCAGAGCGACTCGTCCTCCCCGTGCGACGAACCGTGTGTCGCGGAGGTCTCGTCACCGGGCCGGTCCCGGGGGCCACCGCCGTGCCCCAGTTCACTGGTCCCGCCGGATGCGGCGGACGGCTCCTCCCCGATGATCCCCCTCAGCGAGCGCTGGCCACCGGGCACGACGGCCCCGGCCCCGAGCTGGGACCCGGTTTCCGCCGTTTCGGGGCGGCTCTGGCGGACACGGGGTTCGTCGAGCGGCCACGGCCCGGCCTCCTCCTCCCCCGGGGGCTGCGCCTCGGGCAGGTCGGGAAGGGGCGACCATGTCACGGCGGAACCTTCCCCGGAAAACCGCTCGGGGACGGGGGCCTCGTGAGCGGACACGCCGTCGTCGGGGGAAACGGGTGCGGACGCGTCCTTGGCGGGGGCGCCGGGGAAGGGCACCTCGTTGCCGGGCTCGCCGGGGGCGGGCACGTCCGCGTCGGGGCGTGTCCGGGGGTCGAGCCAGTCGCGGAGCAGGTCGCGGCGGTCGGCGAAGGTCGGGGCGTCGGGGACACCGCGTTCGCGCAGGTGCCCGGCGAGCGCGTTCCCGCCCTCCTCCCGCAGGACGGTCACGAGCCTCTCGGCGACCCTCCGGTAGTCGGGGGGCGGGGGGTTGAGGAAGGGCCCCGAAACGTCGGGGACCGGTGGGCCGAAGGCCAGGTGCTGGCCCTCGGCGGTACCCAGCACCGGGTCGTAGGTGGAGAACGACCAGCTCCATCCGGCCGCCGGGATGGCGCGGGGCGGGGTGAGCACGTCGTGCAGTACCCGGTGCACTCCCCACAGGAAGCGCAGTTGCACCGCCTGCCACAGGTCGGCGCGCTCGGGCGCCAAGGCGATGTGGACCGGCAGGTCGGGGCGGTACAGAGCGGCGGCCACGGCGCCGACCAGGATCGGCTCGTCCTCGACGGCGGTCTCGGCCGCACGCCTGTCGCGGGTGCGCACGGCCCCGGGTGCGGCGGTGCGTTCCCAGGGCTCGGGCACGGGAAGGGTGGCCATGGTTCCCCAGCCGGGTTCCGGCGGTCTGCGTCCGGCCGGACGGGTGTTGGGGTTCTCGTGCAGGGACAGCACACGTGGTAGCGCGAGGCCGTACGCCGGTCCCACGATGGCACAGGCGTGCGCGGAGCGGACGTCGCCGGGCCACCGGTAGACCAGGGCGGCCTGCCCGTCGGGGTAGGCGCGGGCCCAGAGGGTCTCGGGGTAGTCGGCGGGGTCGCTCTCGGGCAGCGCGGACCGGTAGTCGGCGGTGAGCGCGGGGACGAGGCGGTCACGCCAGGAGCGCAGTACGGGCTGCTCGGTCTCGGGGAGGGAGGAGGCGGCCGGGCCTGGGCCGAAGTGGCCCAGGAGTGTGGGTTCGGCCCAGGCGAAGTGGATCTGGTGGTATGTGCTCTCCGGCAAGTCGCCCCTCCCACGGGTTCGCGGACCGAGGCGGCGCGGGCCGTCCCGCCGCCATTGGGGCGTGTTCCATGGACACCACTCGTGACGAGCGGCGTCCATGGAACACGCTCTAGGAAGGTATCCGGTCAAAGCATGGTGAAAACCGTGCATGCATACGTATGGGGCATTACGCGTGCTTTGTCCGAAACTCGACGTCCCCGATCCCGGCCTCCCGTGCGGACGGCCCCACTCACCGCTCCGCGCGCCCGCCACGGACACCCGTCCCGGCTACCCCGCCTCGGCCATGCGCTTCCACTGTTCCTTGCTGAGCACCAGGTCGGTGGCCTCGATCGCCTCGTTCAGCTGCTCCAGGGAGCTCACCCCCACCAACGGCACCACGCTCGGATCACTGTCCATCAGCCAGGAGAGTACGACCTGGTTGCGGGTGGCACCGCTCTCCCGGGCGACCTCGTCCAGGGCGGCCAGGCGGGCGGGCGTGCCCGGGTGGTCGTAGGCCCGGTCCAGCTCGGCTGCCTTCTCCGGACGGGTGTAGGCGCCCCACAGCAGCGAGGTGTAGGCCACCAGCGTGTGCTCCCGGCCCTCGGCGGCCTCGGAGCGGACGAAGTCGAGGAGCTCGGGGGTGGCGGGCATGTGTGCCGTGGACCGCAGCGGCACGTCGAACCGGGGCTGCAAGTAGCTGTACCGGTACTGCAGCACACGGGGGCGCGGCCAGCCCCGGGCCTCAGTGGTGGCGCGGGCCCGCTCCAGCTTCCAGGTGCGGTGGTTGCTCAGGCCCACGTGCTCGACGGCGCCGTCGTCGACGAGCTCGGCGAAGGCGCCCAGGGTCTCGGGCAACGGGGTCCTCCGGTCCTCCTGGTGGGCGTAGAGCACGTCCAGGCGGTCCACCCCCAGGCGCTGGCGGCTGCGCTCGGCGGCCGTCGCCACCGCCTCGGCGGACAGGCCCTCCTTGATCTCCAGTCCGGCTCCGGGCACGGTGGGCTGCGCGCCGAGCTTGGTGGCGATCACGACCTCGTCGGTGATCCCGCGCTCACGGCGCCATCGGCCCAGGAAGGTCTCACTCTCGTGGCCCTCGAAGCCCTCCACCCAGAACTGGTAGCAGTCGGCGGTGTCCACGAAGGTGCCCCCCGCCTCCACGAAGCGGTCGAGGATCGCGGCGGACGTGGCGTCGTCGGTCTCGCTGCCGAACTTCATCGCACCCAGGCACAGGGCGCTGACCCGGCGGTCACCGATGGTGGTGTAGCGCATCAGGAGGTCTCCTTGACCGGTTCGGGAGTGCGCTCGTCGAGCACGCCCAGGTAGTAGTCGATCTTGTGCTGGATCACGTTCTGGCACTGGCGCATCTCGGCGATGCGCGCGTCCAGCTGGTGCTGGTGGCTCTGTAGCACGTCCAGGCGCGCGGGGATGGTGTGCCCGCCCTCGCGGACGAGTTCGGCGAAGTCGCGCAGCCGTGCGATGGGCATGTCGGTGTCGCGCAGGCACCGGATCATGTTGAGCAGTTCGACGTCGTCGGTGCGGTAGCGGCGGTGCCCGCTGGGCGCGCGGTCCACCCGGCGGAGCAGGCCCGCCTTCTCGTAGTAGCGCAGGGTGTCCAGGGTGAGGCCGAAGCGCTCGGCGACCTCACCCGGTGTGTAGTGCTCCTTCATGACAAGAAGCATGGGACCTGGAGCGCACTCCAGGTCAAGGGACCGTGGAGAAGTCCTCAGCCGCCACTGCCGCGGATGGCTCCGACCACCGCGTCGGTGAGGTCGTCGATGATCTCCTCCTCACCGACCTCTGGGTGCTCCAACCACCACTCCCCCGCCGCCTGCACCATGCCCACGACGGCGTGCGCGACGATCTGGGAGCGCAGGCGGCCATCGATGCGCAGTTCGGCGACGAGCCGCTCGGCGAGCTCCTCGCCCAGGCGGCGGACCATCATTCCCAGGTCGCTGCGGGTGCGTGAGTCCTCGGAGGTGGCCCGGTCCATGAGGAACCGGTAGAGGTTGAGGTTCTGGGAGATCATCGACAGGTAGGCGCCGACCGTGGCCCGGGCGCGTACCTCGAACTCGGTGCGCTGGTGCAGCTCCTCGCGGATGCGTTCGATGAGCGGATCCACATGGCGCCGGGCCAGCGCACGGTACAGGCCGCCCTTGTCCCCGAAGTGCCGGTACAGGATCGGCTTGCTGATTCCGGCCTCGGCCGCGATGGCCAGCATCGACGCGTCCGGGCCGTCGCGCTGGATCACCCGGTCGGCGGCGTCCAGGAGGGCCCGGCGCCGTTCGGGGTCGCGCCCGCGCCCGCCCCGTCCCCCGCGCGTGGCGGACGCCCCCGGCCCGGTCGGGCCGGAGGTGTCACTGCTGTCGGTCAGCGCGGTCTGCCGCGTGCGTTCGAAAGACACAAGGGATCACCGTAGCGGTTCGGCACGGTGCGGGAGGGCGCGCGGGAGGCGGATCACCCCCGGATGGCGATCCAGGTGGCCCGGGCCAGGGCCAGCAGGCCCCCCTCGGCGTCGTAGAGCGCGCTTCCGGTGCGGATCTTGCGGCCGTCGACCGACTCCAGGTGGCCCATCACCACGTGGGTGTCCCCGATCCGGGGCGCGCGGTCGACGCGGACGGTGATCCGTCCGAGGACTGCGGGGCGGCCGACCACGTCGCTGGACCAGCCGCCGGGGCAGTCCAGGGACGCCCACACCCGGGCGAGGTCCACCGCACCCGAGCCGTCGTCCAGGGCGGGGTGCGGGGTCCAGGTGCAGGCGACGGTGTTGCCCGCGGAGCCGGGGCCGGCGCCGGGGCGCACGGAACCGGCGAACAGGCGCAGGCCGTCGCCTTCGGCGCGCTCGGGGCCGCAGCTGTAGCAGCGCGGGAAGGGGTGGGCGGTCAGGCCCGGGTAGCGGCCCTCCGCGTCCTTGGCCTCGGGCACTCCGACCGGGCCGCCGGGGACGACGGGGCTGTCAGGGGTGTCCGGGAGATCGGCGACCGCCGCCTCGGCGACCAGCCGGGCGCCCTCCTCGGCGGCGGGGTCGGTCAGGGTCAGCGTGCCGGCGGGATCGCCCTCCACCGTCAACGGATGGTCCAGGGGCGGAGGGGTGCGCAGAGTGACCTGGACGGCGGGCCCGCCGACCGCGGTGATCCGTTCGGCGAGCAGGCCCGCGGTATAGCCGCCGTTACCCGAACCGTCGGGGCCGTTGTATCCGGTGGGGATGGTGATGGTGGAGGCGTCGTTGCCCGTGGTGGCGTTCATGCCGCCAGGGTAAAGGTCGGATGTCAGGACGGGCGAGGGTGGTTCCGGAACGGTCGGCTTCAGGCGTACTGCCGTGTGCGGCCGTATACGGCCGTGCCCGGCAGAGCTTTCCGACACTTCAGGCGTCAGTGCCAACGGGTGCTACCCCGAGGCATGACGATTACCGCTGTCAGCAACCGGTTCTTCGAATGAGACCGACCGGGCACGGTCACAGCGAAGGAAACCGATGACGACCAGTGCACCGCTGCTCCCCGAGGAGACGTCCCGCGGCCTGTTCGCGGGCTTCCCCGTGCCGTCCCCCAGCGCGTGCGGCTCCAGCGGTTCCATTGACGTCCTCCCCGGGGTGAGCCCCGGGGATTCCCACAGCCTCGCGGCCGTGGGCGCGGCCCGCCTCACAGCGTCCGCTGGTTCCTGCTTCACCGGCCGGTGCCCCACCCCGGGGGCGGTGGTCCTACCCAGGCTCCCGCCCCTGCTGCGAGGGCTTCGCCATGGTCTCGCAGCGGGGGCCCGGCGTTTCAGCTCTCCGGCGAGTCTCCGTCCAGCGGCGGGCACGATACGGGACGCGTTGACGTCCCGGCCGTGTTCGGTACCGCACCCCGAACAGGTCCAGGTACGGATGTTGAGGGGCTCGGGCCCATCGATCTGGTCGTGAGGGCCGACGGGTTCCCCCACCAGGCTCCGCCCGGCTCCCCGGACGAGCCCACCGAACTGTTCGGTGAATTCAGCTTCGCCCTGACCGAGGATGACTTCGACAGCAGTTTCGAGGTCCCCCTCCGAACGAACATCGGCCTCTACCCGCGCCCTTCGAGGGCCGGCCCCCGCTCACCGACCTTGTTCACCCGTCATGTGCCACCGCCGGATCCGCCGCGCGGCGCATGGCGGGAAGGGCGCCGTCCCCGCCGACCGGGCTCATGCGCGGTCGGGGCCCAGCGCCACATGGCCGACGGTGAAGTAGAACGGTGCGGGCACCGGCGGACGCCTGAACGAGGCGAGCCGCGCCAGGGCGTACCTGGGCCAGTTGATCGACGCGTGGACCCCTGTGAAGAACACATGGCGGACGTCGGCGCCGCCCGGCCCGTCGTCCACGCACAGGCTCGAACCGAAGAACCCGTTCCGCAGCCAGTCGGGGCCCTCGGACGCGCCGAGGACCGGCTCGGGGGTCGACCAGTCGCCGGCGTCGCCGCTGGGCGTGGTCGACGTACTCAGCCAGAGCCCCTGCTCCGGACGGTCCGGCTCCCCGTAGAGGTTGGGGCTCCTGCTGAGCAGCATCTCGTAGGAGGAGTCCCGCTTCAGCACGTAGGCGTGCGCGAAGCTCTCCGCACGGGAGTAGAACGGTCGGGGCACCGTCCAGCCGCCGATCCCGTCCTCGCTCTCGGTGTACCGGATCTCCGAGACGGGGCGCTCTCCCCTCGCGGGTTCCCCCGGGGCCGCGCGGAACCACATCCGCCACTTCCCGTCCGCGAAGACGACCTTCGGTCCCAGGGCGCTCGGGCTGGCGGCGTCGCCGACGACCACGGGCTCGGGGTGTCGCCTCCAACCGTCGTCCGTCCGCTCCAGGAAGCCGATCGCGAACGACGTGTCGTTTCCCTGGGCCCTCCGGGAGGCCCGGCCCGTGTAGTAGACGCGGTGGCACGGGACCGAACCGCCCTCGGGTGCCCTTCTCAGCCCGTTGACGAAGCAGGGCTCGTGCAGCCCGTAGTGGTCCCAAGCGCCCCTCTCGGGCTGGTCGACCAGCGGCCGCGCGCGGTTGGGACGCGCGGGGTCGGTGGTGATCGTCCACTCCTGGCCCTCCCCGGGGCGGGCTCCCCTCGGCAGGCTGGCGCTGAACAGGTTGTTCCGGAAGTCGCGCTGGAAACCGCCGAAGAACATCCACCACTGGTCGCCGATCCTGTGGACGTTCGGGTCGCCGGCCCCGATCAGGTTCGTGATCGGCCGGTAGCCGTCGAGCATGCCGAATATCGCGCGCGGCTCGGTGATCGTCCTCATCACATGTCCTCTCCGACGCTT
Organism: Nocardiopsis sp. TRM 82005; assembly: GCF_056312425.1. NCBI lineage: Bacteria > Bacillati > Actinomycetota > Actinomycetes > Streptosporangiales > Nocardiopsidaceae > Nocardiopsis > Nocardiopsis sp. TRM 82005. The sequence continues at coordinate 137,336 of NZ_JBWDTQ010000019.1, read as the reverse complement.
CCGCGACGTGGGCCAGGCATCGCCGTGACACCTGTGGGTACGATGTACGCAGCTTGTGCGTACAGCGTACTCACGCGGATGCGCCGGGACAAGAGCCAGGTGGGGGCGGACCGGTTGAGCAGAGGACCCCGCACCACCGCTCCCCTACGAGGAGTGCGCCCAGCGCGGCGCGTGCCCCGAAGCGGAGGCCGTGGTCTGGCGGATGGGCCCATGGGCGGCCACCACGCGTGGCCCGCGACCGGCCACCGGAGCCACTGCGGTGTCAGCACCCGTGACCGCGTGTTCGAGCCACGCCGTCTGGTGGCGTGACATGCCGTTGACGGCACAATGCGTTCTTTGGCCTGATGGGAGGACCACACTGTACTGCGTTGGTCACGGTCGCGTCAGGGAACCGTGTGCACGGACCGTGTGAGCGGGTCTTCGAGCAGAACCGGTGGAATCGTCGAACCGGCCCGGCACCGTCAGGGGTGGACGCTCGCACGGCGGCACCGGGCCCGTGGAACACGGCGGTCAGGGCGTCGGCGCCTTCGGGGCCGGCGAAGCGGAAGAAGCCGCCGCGGGAAGCCGACCGCCGCGGCCGCGCCGCATGGTTCGGCGGCCGCACCGGCGAAAGAACCGGAGGTAGGGGTGATGAGCGGCTCCGACTGGCCACTGGAGGCCGGCTTGCTGCACGCGGTGTTCGACAGCCTGGGTGCGGGGATGTTCGTCACCGACACCACAGGCCGCATCACCGCCTCCAACCCCTTCGCGCAGCAGATCCTCGACCGCCCCAAGGAACAGACGCTGGGCTCTGACCTGCATGATCTACTGCACCGCGACGCGGACGGGAACGAGGTTCCACGGGAGGAGTGCCGCACCCTGACCGTGCTCGAGAGCGGTCAGCCGGCCGAGGGGAGCGAGGACTTCTACCTGCGGGGGGACGGCACTCTCGTGCCCACCATCTGGGCGGCCACCCCGCTCCAGCACGGAGGCGACCTGGATGGCGCGGTCATCGTCTTCCACAACTTCAAGCGGCACCACGACGCCGCCGAACAGACCGCGGCGCACCTGGCGGCCCTGGAGGAGCTGACCGCCCGACTGAGCATGGTGGCGGAAGTCTCCGGGCTCCTCATCGCCACCCTGGACACCCCCGAGATGATGGACAGGCTGGTCCGGCTGCTGGTGCCGGAACTGGGTGACTGGGCGGCGATCGACCTGATCCCGGCCGGACGGACGGAGGAGATCCAGCGCATCGCGGTGCACACCCTCGACGACCACGGCGCGGCCGAGTCGCTGAGGGGCCCGCTGCCGCCGCTGCCGCGTACCTCCCGCACAGCGCTGGCACGCGCTCTGTACAGCACCCAGCCCGTCCTGCTCGACGCACGGACCCTGGCCCGCGAACCGGACGAGCCGCTCGCCCAGGCGCACCGCGAGCTGTTCGACCGCCTGGGCGGGCACTCCGCGGTGGTGGTACCGCTGTACACCCGCAGACAGGTCTTCGGCGCGCTGACCGTGGCCCGGACCGAGCAGCAGCCCGCCTACACCGATACCGAGGTCCTCGTGTTGGCCGACATCGCACAGCGCGCCGGCCTGGTGATGGAGAGCAACCAGCTCTTCGAGCAGCAACGCCACGTCGCCGAAACCATGCAGCGCCAACTCCTGACCCCCCTGCCGCAGGTCGACCACCTCCGGTTCGCCGCCCGCTACCAACCCGCCCAGCAGAGCGCGGAGATCGGCGGAGACTGGTACGACGCCTTCCTCCTCGCCGACGGCGTCATGACCATGGTCATCGGCGACGTGGTCGGCCACGACCTTCGCGCCGCCGCGCACATGGCCGAGGTCCGTAACATGCTGCGCGCCCTGGCCTGGGACCGCCAGGAACCCCCCAGCCTGATCATGCAGCGCCTGGACGAGGCCATGACCAACACCAGCGACGCCCCCATGGCCACCGCCGTCTTCGCCCGCATCGAGGGCCCCGAGGGCGGACCCTGGAGCCTGCACTGGGTCAACGCCGGACATCCCCCGCCGCTGCTCGTCACCGCCGACGGCCACACCCGCTACCTCGAGGACGGCCACGGCCCCCTCCTCGGTATGAGCGCCACCCTGCACATGGGCCTGGGCTGGCCCGACGCCCGTGAGGACATCCCCGCGCAGTCCACGCTGCTGCTGTACACCGACGGCCTCGTCGAAAGCCGCGACCAGCCCATCGACAGGGGCATGGCCAACCTGCGACGCCACGCCAGCGACCTGGCCCGCCACGACCTGGAGGACTTCCTCGACGAGCTCCTCACCCGCATCGATCCCGGCGGCGACGACGTCGCCCTGCTCGCCCTGCGCCTCCCGCCGGCAGGCACTGGCGCCGACGACACACCATCTCCAGCGCAGCGCGCGCACAGCCCCGCCGCCGCCGACCGGGGAGCTCCCGGCTCGCGAGAAGAGGACACCCCGGTCAGGGACACCTCCGAGCAGGCTTAGTACTACGGCGGTACTCCGCTCTGCCGGCCACCATCAAGCGAAGCCGCGCACGACGAACGGCCGCCACGTGCACCCTTCGCAGGCATGGACCAAGGCGAGGACGACGCGGGACGAGCGCACCGCGGTCGACCAGCTGCGTGGATACGTCGACCACCGCCTGGACCGCCCCCACCGGGCGCCCATCGACACCGAGCCCCACATGCCCTGGACGGCCGACGAGGCCCGCTGCGCCGCGACCGGGGCACCCGCCCAGCGCGACTTCGCCACCAGTACATCGCTCGGCGGCGGCCAGGACGGGTCGCGCGTCCTCCTCCGCGAACTCCGCCAGCTCCTCGCCGACAGTGCCGACCCGGACCCAGACGGTCCCCTTGGCGAGCTCCGGGGCCGTGACCGGGTAAAGCTTGTCCCATGGACAACCACGACGACCGCATCCGGGTACGCGGTGCCCGCATCCACAACCTGAGGAACGTGGACATGGAGCTGCCCCGGGACGCCCTGGTCGCCTTCACCGGGGTCTCCGGGTCGGGGAAGTCCTCCCTGGCCTTCGGGACCCTCTACGCCGAGTCCCAGCACCGGTACCTGGAGTCGGTGGCGCCGTACGCGAGGCGCCTGCTCCAGCAGCTCCCGTCCCCGGACGTGGACGACGTCACCGGGATGCCGCCGGCCGTGGCGCTCGCCCAGCCGCGCTCCGCGCCCTCGGTCCGCTCCACCGTGGGCACCCTCACCACGCTCTCCAACACGCTGCGCATGCTCTTCTCCCGGGCGGGCACCTATCCGCCCGGGGCGGAGCACCTGGACTCCGACTCCTTCTCCCCCAACACCGTGGCCGGCGCCTGTCCCGTATGCCACGGGGAGGGAGTCGAGCACGAGGTCACCGAGGGGTCGCTGGTGCCCGACCCCGGGCTGAGCGTCGCCGAGGGGGCCATCGCCTCCTGGCCCGGGGCCTGGCAGGGCAAGAACCTGCGCGACATCCTCGGCACCCTCGGGTACGACATCCACCGGCCCTGGCGGGAGCTGCCCCAGACCGAGCGCGACTGGATCCTGTTCACCGAGGAACAGCCCGTGGTGACCGTCCACCCGGTCCGTGAGGCGGGCCGTGTCCACCGGCCCTACCAGGGAAAGTACAGCAGTGCCCGGAGGCTGGTGCTCAAGGCGTACGCCTCCTCCGCCAGTGAGGCCCGGCGACGCAAGGCGGCCGAGTTCATGGTCAACCGGACCTGCCTGGAGTGCGGCGGTCGGCGGCTGCGCCAGGAGGCGCTGCGGGTCACCTTCGCCGGGCACACCATCGCCGAACTGGCGGCGCTGCCCCTGACCGAACTGGTCGCCCTGCTGCACCCCTGGCGGGAGGGCACGGGGGCGGCGGGGGCGCTGGCCGGGGAGATCACGGGACGGGTCGGGGTGTTGGCGGAGCTGGGCCTTGGCTATCTGAGCGTGGCCCGGCCGGCACCGACCCTGTCCACCGGGGAGTTCCAGAGGATTCGGCTGGCCACCCAACTGGGCACGGGGCTCTTCGGGGTGGTCTACGTCCTGGACGAGCCCTCCGCGGGCCTGCACCCGGCCGACTGCGAGGCGCTTTCGGGGATTCTCCGGCGCCTACGCGACGGGGGCAACACCGTGTGCTTCGTCGAGCACGACCTGGACACCGTGCGCGGCGCGGACTGGATCGTCGACGTCGGACCGGAGGCGGGCGAGCACGGCGGGCGCGTCCTGTACAGCGGCCCGGTGTCCGGCCTGCGCGAGGTCCCGGAATCGGTGACCCGCCGCTACCTGTTCCACGACGTCATCCCGGAGCACCGGACCCACGCCCCCAGCGGGCACCTGGGACTGCGCGGGGCCACCCGCAACAACCTGCGGGGGCTGGACGCCGACGTCCCCCTCGGCGTGTTCACCGCCGTCACCGGGGTATCCGGTTCGGGCAAGTCCTCCCTGCTGGCGGAGATGGGGGACCGAGCCGCCGAAGACGGCCGGGTGGTGTGGGTCAGCCAGCAGCCCATCGGGCGGACACCGCGCTCCAACCTGGCGACCTACACCGGGCTCTTCGACACGGTGCGCAAGCTGTTCGCGGCCACCGAGGAGGCCCGCTCGCTCGGTTACGGGCCCGGCCGGTTCTCCTTCAACGTCGTGGGGGGACGCTGCCCGACCTGTGAGGGGGAGGGTTTCGTGTCGGTGGAGCTGCTGTTCCTGCCCACCACCTACGCCCCCTGTCCGACCTGCGGCGGCTCGCGCTACAACGACGACACCCTCCGGGTGGAGTACCGGGGGCGCACGGTCGCGGACGTGCTCGCGATGTCGGTCGAGGAGGCGGCGGGGTTCTTCGCCGAGGAGCCGTCAGTGCGGCGCTCCCTGGAGACCCTCTCCGGGGTCGGCCTGGGTTACCTGCGCCTGGGCCAGCCCGCCACGGAGCTGTCCGGCGGCGAGGCACAGCGGATCAAGCTCGCCACCGAACTCCAGCGCCGCCGGGTCGCCGACACGGTCTACCTGCTCGACGAGCCCACCACCGGTCTCCATCCGTACGACACCGACGTCCTCGTCAGCCGTCTGCGCGACCTCGTCGGCGCAGGCGCCACCGTGGTGGCGGCCGAGCACGACATGCGGGTCGTGGCCACCGCCGACCATGTCATCGACCTGGGCCCGGGCGGTGGTTCGCAGGGCGGCCGGATCGTCGCGCAGGGCACGCCCGCGCAGGTCGCGGCGGCCCCGGACAGCCGGACCGGTTCCTACCTGAAGGGACTGCTCTGATGCGCCACGCCCTCTGCCTGCCGCCGTTCGGGCACTCGGCCGCCTGGGCGGTACCGACGCGGTCCATGGTCGGCACCGCGAACGTCTACATGTACTTCCTGGGCGTCTTCGTCTTCACGCCGCCTTCGGCCTGAGCCACGGCCCCCGGTCGGCGCTGTACGCGGAGGTGTTCCCGGCGGAGGTCCGCTACTCGTCGGCCGTTCGTCGTGCGCGGCTTCGCTTGATGGTGGCCGGCAGAGCGGAGTACCGCCGTAGTACTAAGCCTGCTCGGAGGTGTCCCTGGCCGGGGTGTCCTCGTCCGGATCCCCGGGCCTGTCGTCCGGGCCGCCGGGCCGGAGGAAGAAGGCGCCCAGCGTGCCCGCCAGCGAGGCGAACACGACGACCGAGTAGACGGCCAGGACCACTTCCAGGCTCTGGGCGAACGCGTCGTCGGCGGTCAGCGGCTCCCCCACGACGGTCGCGAGCGCGGCGTCGTGCAGGGCGCTCGCGTAGTCGTCGTAGGAGCCCAGGATGTACAGGAGCTGGCTGGAGCCCAGGACCACGATCCCGGTGACCACCGCCAGCCAGGTGATACGTCCCGACAGCAGGCGCGAGGCCGAACGCGACCCCCGGACCGCCGCCGAGAGCACTCCGCCGACCCGCGCCGTGCGCAGCAGGGTGAAGGTCCGGGCGAAACGCAGGAAGGGCAGCGCGAGGAAGAGGACCTGCCACCAGTTGCGCGCCCAGAAGAGGCGCTGGTCGCGTGCGACGTAGGCGCGAAGCGCGAACTCGGCCACGAAGGACAGCCACAGCAGCCAGCCCAGCCAGGACAGCGCGGTGCTCACCGAGGGCGTCGTGGCCAGGGCCTGGCCGAGGACGACGAGCACGAAGAGCAGGCCGAGCGCTCCCATCGGCCTGTCCAGCCAGCGCGCCAGGGCCTCCGCGCTCTCCATGCCGCGCCGGTCCCCCAGCGGGGGCCGCGGTCCGGTAGACGTGCTCATGGGCGACCACTACCCGCGGTACACGGCCGGCCACCGGGACGGGCGCCCGCCGCCGTGCCGACGGGGGCGGGGCCCGACCGTGAGGGCGCCGGGTGCCCGTCCCGCACCCGCTAACGGATCGGCAGGCCCGTGATCTGGCGGCCGATGATGAGCTTCTGGATCTCGCTGGCGCCCTCGAAGATCGTGAAGATCGTGGCGTCGCGGTGCCACCGCTCCACCGGGTACTCCCTCGTGTAGCCGTTACCCCCGAGGATGCGCACCGCGTTCTGGGTGACGAACGTGGCGGTCTCGCTGGCGTAGAGCTTGCTCATGGAGCCCTGCGCGCTGTCGAAGTCCTTGTCGTTGCGCGCCATCCACGCCGCGCGCCACACCAGCAGGCGTGCGGCGTCGATGCGGGTGGCCATCTCGGCCAGGGTGAAGGCCACGCCCTGGTTGTCGCCGATCGGGCGGCCGAACTGCTCGCGCTGGGTGGAGTAGTCGCGAGCGTACTCGTAGGCGGCGCGGGCGCAGCCCACGGCCATGGCACCGACACTCGGACGGGACGCCTCGAAGGTCCTCATCGCCGCCTGGCCCTTGGAGCGTCTGCCCTCACGGGCGCGGGCCAGGCGCTCGTCGAGCTTCTCCTTGCCTCCCAGCAGGCACGATCCCGGGACGCGCACGTCGTCCAGGACCACCTCGGCGGTGTGCGAGGCGCGGATGCCGTGCTTGGCGAACTTCTGCCCCTGGCTGAGGCCGGGGGTGTTCGGCGGCACGATGAACGTGGCCTGGCCCCGGGAGCCGAACTCCGGGTCCACGGAGGCGACCACCACGTGGACGTCGGCGATGCCGCCGTTGGTGGCCCAGGTCTTGGTGCCGTTGAGCACCCACTCGTCCTTGGCCTGGTCGTAGACGGCGCGGGTCCGGATGGCCGAGACGTCGCTGCCCGCGTCGGGCTCGGAGGAGCAGAACGCGGCGAGTTTGACGTCGTCCGCGGTGCCGAACATCTGCGGCGTCCACTCCAGGAGCTGCTCCTGCGTGCCGTTGGCGGCGACGGACACCGCGGCGAGGCCGGTTCCGGTGATGGCCAGGGCGATGCCCGGATCCCCCCAGTACAGCTCCTCGAAGGCGACGGGAATGCCGATGCCGCTGGGCTCCAGCCACTGGTTGGCGAAGAAGTCGAGGGAGTACAGGCCGATCTTGGCGGCCTCCTGGATGATCGGCCAGGGGGTCTCCTCCCGCTCATCCCACTCGGCGGCGGCGGGACGGATGACGTCGGCGGCGAACCCGTGGGCCCAGTCCCGGACATCGCGGACGTCCTCGCTCAGTTCCAGGCTGAAGGCGGGCGCGGCGGCCTCACTCATACGCTTACATCCTTTGTCGGACCCTCCGGGGGTGGAGGGGCGGCCAGTGCGTGTTACCAACGGTAACAGTTGGACTTTCGCGTCACAACGCCGCATTTCACGTGAAGGGGGCCGGGATGCGAACTGAACTGCCCCCGGCCCCTCTCGATCCCGGCGACTCAGTCGAGGGAGTGCTTCTCCAGGAAGGTGTACACGTCGTGCTCGTCCACGCCCGGGAAGGTGCCCGAGGGAAGCGCCGAGAGCACGTGGGAGTGCGCCCGGGCCGACGGCCACACATTGCCCTCCCAGCGGGCGGCCAGGTCCGCGGGCGGGCGCACGCAGCACTCCCCTCCCGGGCAGTTGGACTTGGTGCGGTTGGTGGTCTCACGCCCCCGGAACCAGCGCGACTCCTTGTAGGGAACGCCCAGGGTGATGGCGAAGTTGCGCTCGCGGCTGGGGTCCACGTGTGCCACGCACCAGTGGGTGCCGTTGGGCTTGTCCGTGTACTGGTAGTAGATCGAGTAGCGGTCCGGCGAGGCGAAGACCTGGCGCCCCGACCACTGGCGGCACATGCGCTGGCCCTCGATGGCTCCGGTCTCGTCGGTGGGGAAGACCAGGCCGTCGTTCTCGTAGGCCTTGTAGATGATGCCGGTCTCGTCGTTGCGGATGAAGTGGCAGACCAGGTCCAGGTGGCGGTGGGCCAGGTTGGTGAACCGGTGCGCGGCCATCTCGTAGGAGACCGAGTACACGTCGCGCAGGTCCTCCACCGACAGGTCGCGCGCCTGCTTGGCCTCCTGGAGGTAGCGCACCGCGGTGGCCTCGGGGATCAGGACGGCCGCGGCGAAGTAGTTGGCCTCCACCCGCTGGCGCAGGAAGTCGCCGAAGTCGCGCGGCTGGCCGTGGCCCAGCACGACGTGGCCCAGGGTCTGCAACAGGATCGTGCGCGGGCTGTGCATGCCCAGCGTGGTCTCGCGCTTGAGGTAGATACGCCGGTTGACGTGGTCGGTGAGGGAGCGCACCGAGCGGGGCAGGTCCTGGACGTACTTGAGGGAGAAGCCGTGGTGGGTGGCGATCGAGAGGATCTGCCCCTGGGACAGGGCCCCCGCGGTGTAGTTGACGGCGTTGAGGGTCTCGGCCGCCGCCTTCTCGATGTGTTCGAAGTAGTTGCCGCGCTCGCGCATCTGGCGGCGCAGGTCGGCGTTGGCCCGGCGGGCCTCCTCGGGACTGGCCGTGGGCTTGGCGCTGCGACGCTTGAGCTCGCCGTACAGGCCCACGATGTGCTCGAGCACGTCGTTGGGGACCCGCTTGCCCACCCTCAGGTGCGGCAGGTCCAGCTTCTGGTAGAGGGAGTCGCGCTGGGCCTCGTCCACGGCGATCTCCAGCTGCGCGCGGCGGCTCGGGGGCTGCTTGGACAGCAGCTCCTCCACCGAGACGCTGAGGGCGGAGGCCAGGGACGTGAGCAGGGAGAGCTTGGGCTCGCGCTTGCCGTTCTCCAGCAGGGAGAGCTGGGAGGGGGCCCTACCCACGCGTTCGCCCAGGTCAGAGAGGGTCAGACCGCGAGCTCGCCGTAGATGACGGAGCCGCTGGCCAAAGGTGACGAGATCTAGGTCACCTGTCAAAGACGGTATTTCTTCAGCACCAAAGTACGCCATGGCTTCATAGTACGGAAAAAATCGAAGATCTTCACCAGGTTTTGAGTGGAAAAGTCTTGGAACTTCGTCAAGAATTCTAGTTACCGGCGGGGAACTTACCGCTCAGGGCTCACCCCCTGGCCCGGGCAGGGCCTCCCTCGACCGGTGTGAACACCTTGGGGACTACACGTAAGGCGGGAACGAACATGGGCACCAGCGCTCGACGACAGGAAGCCAGCGCCGAACTCCAGCGCGACTGGGAGACCAACCCCCGGTGGGCCGGTATCGAGCGCACCTACTCCGCTGACGACGTGGTCAAGCTCCGCGGCTCGGTCACCGAGGAGCACACCCTGGCCCGTCGCGGCGCCGAGCGCCTGTGGGACCTGCTCCACACCGAGGACTACGTCCACAGCCTCGGCGCCCTCACCGGCAACCAGGCGGTCCAGCAGGTCCGCGCCGGCCTGAAGGCCATCTACCTCTCCGGTTGGCAGGTCGCGGCCGACGCCAACCTCTCCGGCAACACCTACCCGGACCAGAGCCTGTACCCGGCCAACTCGGTCCCGTCCGTGGTCCGCCGCATCAACAACGCTCTCATGCGTGCCGACCAGATCACCTGGGCCGAGGGCGACGACAACGCCCCCGAGTGGCTCGCCCCGATCGTCGCGGACGCCGAGGCCGGGTTCGGCGGCGTCCTCAACGCCTACGAGCTGATGCGGGGCATGATCGCCGCGGGCGCGGCCGGTGTGCACTGGGAGGACCAGCTGGCCTCCGAGAAGAAGTGCGGCCACCTGGGCGGCAAGGTCCTCATCCCCACCAGCCAGCACGTCAAGACCCTGAGCGCCGCCCGCCTGGCCGCGGACGTCGCCGGTGTCCCGTCCCTGGTCATCGCGCGGACCGACGCCCAGGCCGCGACCCTGATCACCAACGACGTCGACGAGCGCGACCAGCCCTTCATCACCGGCGAGCGCACCGCGGAGGGCTTCTACCGCTTCCGCAACGGCGTCGAGGCCTGCGTGGCCCGCGGACTGGCCTACGCCCCGCACTCCGACCTGCTGTGGATGGAGACCGCGACCCCGGACCTGGACGTGGCCCGCGACTTCGCCGAGCGCATCAAGGCCGAGTACCCGGACCAGATGCTGGCCTACAACTGCTCGCCGTCCTTCAACTGGAAGCGTCACCTGGACGACGCGACCATCGCCAAGTTCCAGCGCGAGCTGGCCCACATGGGCTACAAGTTCCAGTTCATCACCCTGGCGGGCTTCCACTCGCTCAACCACTCGATGTTCGACCTGGCCCAGGGCTACGCCCGGAACGGGATGACCTCGTACGTCGAGCTCCAGGAGGCCGAGTTCGCCTCCGAGGCCAACGGGTACACCGCCACCCGCCACCAGCGCGAGGTCGGCACCGGCTACTTCGACGCCATCAGCACGACCATCTCCCCTGAGGCCAGCACCACGGCTCTCACCGGCTCCACCGAGGAAGACCAGTTCTCAGCGGCTCACTGACACTGGTCTTCGTTCCCAGGAGGCCGTCCCTCCCCGCTTTCGTGGCTGGGGCGGGGCGGGCGGCCTCCGCCCCCCTAGCCGTCGGCCATGCGCGTTCCGTGTCACACGCGCATGGCCGGCGGCTTTTCACGTGCCCGCGCCCCGAGCGCGGCCCCTGGCCACCGGAGGGGGCGGGACCTAGGCTTGCGCTGTACGGACCCGTGCCCCACCCGAAGAACCGGAGGAACCTCCCGTGAAACTCCCCGACTCCCTCCTTCCCGGCCTGACCGTGCTGCGCCGCGTGCTCGCCGTGGGCGCCCTGGCCACCGTCATGGCCCTGGGCACCGCCGCCTGCGAGGAGAACATGCCGGAGATGGACACCGAACAGGGCGAGGACGGAGACGAGGGCGAAGGCGGAGACGAGGGCCAGGACGAGGACGGCGACGAGGACGACTGAGCCCGGGGCCCGGCGTCCGGGCCGGTGGCGCCGGGCACCCCACCTGACAGGCACCGAACGGGGCCATGCGGCCGCATTGGAACGAATCACCTTCCGTGTCCCCCTGGTCACGGAAGCGCAACACGTCTAATGTGGTCCGCACATGGGTCACAGGCGGATAACGCCTGGCTCTCGCCGCGGAGCGGTAGCCCATGGCACGCGTCCCCGATCCGATGGAGCCGGCAGTGAAGCTTGAGGACATCAGCAAGGAGACCGCGGCCACCGCCCGCCGCGTGCTCGCCGGCGGAGCGATCGCCGCCGTCGCGGTACTGGGAATCACTGCCTGCGAGGATCCGGATGTCGAGGACCCGGGGCTGGAGACCCCGGCCCCGCGGACGCCGGACATGGAGACCCCGGGCATGGAGGGCGAAGAGGGCCAGGAAGAGGACGGCACGGGTTACTGACAGCGCCCTCGGGGACGTCCCGCGCCGGGGACGACACGTCGAAGCAGTGGCCCCGCCGTCGCCTCCGAACGCTCCCGCCCGACGGTTCCCCTCGTCACGCGCCCCGACGAACAGCACGTACATTGCAAGGCGTGACCGACAAGATCCACTCCCCGCGCGCCGAACAGCCCGCGGGGCCGACTCCCTCCCCCATCCCGGCCGACCGGCGCCTACTGCGCTGGGAGGTCCTGTGCGTGCTCGCCCTGTCCCTGGGCGCCGCGGCGGTCTCGGCGACCATCTCCTTCGCCGGCGTGCTCACAGCGCCCGAGTCCCTGACCGAGCAGACCGCCAGCCTGGTGCGTCCCCGCGCCCAGGAGCGCCCCTGGCTCGACCTGTCCTTCCAGCTGTACGCGGTGGCCTCCGCCCTCGCCCCGGTCCTCCTGGTGGCCTACCTCATGCGCCGCTCGGGGGAGTCCTCGCGCACGATCGGCTTCGACGTGCGCCGTCCCGGACTCGACCTGGGCGGCGGCGCGGCCCTGGCCGCACTCATCGGAGCGGGCGGACTGGCCGTGTACGTGGTCTCCTGGCGCCTGGGGCTGACGGTCACCATCGCGCCCAGCACCCTGGACGGCAACTGGTGGGACGTGCCCGTCCTGATACTCCAGGCGGCCAAGAACGGCGTCCTCGAAGAGGTGATCGTGGTCGGCTACCTGCTGCACCGGCTGGGGCAGCTGGGCTGGACGCCGTGGAAGGCGGTACTGGCCAGCTCGGTGCTGCGTGCCTTCTACCACCTGTACCAGGGGGTCGGAATGTTCTTCGGCAACCTGGTGATGGGCCTGGTCTTCGGCTGGTTCTACATGCGCTACGGGCGCGTGATGCCCCTGGTGGTGGCGCACACGCTCATCGACGTCGTGGCCTTCGTCGGCTCGGTGCACCTCATCGGGCAGCTCGACTGGCTCCCGGTGTGAGACCGCGTGCGGCGATGGCGTCCTCCAGGTAGCGGGGACGGCCCAGCAGCATGCCCACGGCCAGGTTGACCACGACCAGGGACGCCACCAGGAGCAGGGGCGCGTGCCAGCCGCCGCTGGTCTCGTGCAGCAGCCCGAACAGGAAGGGTCCCGCGCCGCCCATGAGGTAGCCCAGGCTCTGGCTGGCGGCCGACAGGGCCGCCGTCCCGGCACCGGTGCGGGTGCGCAGCGCGAAGGAGGTCAGGGCGAAGACGAAGGTGCCCATGCCGATGCCCACGAGCGTGGTCCAGATCCACACGCCCGACAGCGGTGCGGCCCACAGTCCGGCCAGGCCCGCCAGGTAGGCGACGGCGAACATGCCGACGAGGGGGCGCTGGTCGCTCGTCCGGGTCAGCAGTGTGGGCAGCAGCAGGGACATGGGGATGCCCAGGAGGGTCAGGTAGGACAGCGCCAGGCCCGCGGTCTGGGCGTCCATTCCCTGGTCGCGCAGCATCTGCGCGTACCAGCCGAACATGATGTAGGCGATCGAGGACTGGGTGCCGAAGTAGAGCACGGACTGCCAGCCCAGACCGGTGGCCAGCACCTGGCGAAAGCCCAGTGCCTGGGCGGGGTCGCCGCGTCCGGGCTCGTGGCGCAGCACCAGCAGCCAGGGCACGGCGGCCACGATGCCGAAGAGGGCGTAGGCGCCCAGGGCCGTGCGCCATTCGCCGGTGGCCTGCTCCATGGGCACGGTGGCCGCGGCGGCGATGGTGGTGCCCAGGGCCAGGGCGGTGGTGTACACGGTGGTCATCAGGCCCACGCGCTCGGGGAAGTGCTGCTTGACCAGCGCGGGCAGGATGACGTTGCCGACCGCGCCGCCGGACAGGGCCACGGCGCTCAGGACCAGGAACATCCACGGTTCGGGGACCACCGCCCGGGCGGCGAGGCCGAGGGTGAGGGCGGTCAGCGCGCAGACGATCAGGTGGTGCTCGCCGAGGCGGCGGGCCAGGACCGGGGTGAGGCCGCCGAAGAGCGCGAAGCACAGCACGGGCAGGGTGGTGAGGATCCCGGCTCCGACCGCGGTCATACCGAGGCCCGCGGTGACCTCGTCCAGCACGGGGCCGACGCTGGTGATGGCGGTACGCAGGTTCAGCGCCGCCAGGGCGATCCCGGCGGCGATCAGCAACAGGACCGCTCGTGACGGACGGGCGGTCCGGCCTGCGGTGGGACCACCCGTCACGGGGGTGTGGGGCGCTGGTCCGACGCTCATGGAAGGCGGCTCACAGAAATTCGTAGGATGACCCGATGTACTTCATGAGGATAACGCATTGCCGTTCAAAGCCAATTCCCGACCGTAACTGGTCTAAGCTCCGGCCTTAACCGTTCCCTACCTGTGCGCTGGCCCTGTCATCCGGCGACCCGCCCCTAGGAGGTAAAAGCGTGCCCCTCGCCTCGACACGCCGGACCGGTCTCGTCGACCAGGTCATCAGTCAGTTAAGAGCTCAGATCGACTCGGGCGAATGGGGGGTCGGCGACCGCATCCCCACCGAGTCGGAACTCGCCGACCAACTCGAGGTAGGACGCAACACCGTCCGTGAGGCCGTCCGCGCCCTCGCCCACGCCGGACTGTTGGAGATCCGCCAGGGGGCGGGCACCTTCGTGCGCGCCTCCAGTGAACTCGGCGGTGCCCTGCGTCGCCGCCTGGAGCGCTCCCGGTTGAGGGAGAACCTGGAGGTGCGCCGCGCCCTGGAGGTGGAGGCGGCCCGGCTGGCCGCGCTGCGCCACAGCGACGAGGACATGGCCGACATCGACCGCGCCATGGCCCTGCGCGAGGCCGCCTGGCGCGAACGCGACATGGGCGCGTTCGTGGAGGCGGACTTCACCTTCCACCGCGCGGTCGTCAACGCCACCCACAACACACTGCTCATCGACCTGTACGACGACATCGCGCAGGTGGTGTACGCGAGCATCGCCCACACTGCCTACGAGCAGAGCGACGAGGCGACCGACCATCCCTCGTCGTCCACCGACGGCGTGGACCACTCGAAGCTGGCCGAGGCGATCCGGGGCGCCGACGCGGCCGGGTCCGCCCGTGAGGCGACCTGCTACATCGACGAACTGCTCTCGCTCACCGAGGACTGAACGTTCCCGCCATGGCGAAGGCCCGGAGCGCTACCCGGCGGATTCCAACGGGCGGCCCCGGGCCTTCGCCGTGAGGTGGGTCCAGGACGCCCCCGGAGCGGGGCCGGCAGTACTCGCGCACCGGCCGCGGCCCGCTGACCGACGCGGGGCGCTCAGTCGCCCCGCTGGGCGTCGCCCACGACAGAACGCGGAGAGACCCTCGGCCAGGCCGCGGAGTGGCCCTCACCGCCGCGCACGGCGGCGTCGCGCACTGCCCCGAGGTTCCGTGAGCGCCCCATGCCACCGCGACGGGAGCACTCGGCTCCCCCCTCCCAGCCGGTGACCCGTGAGGCGTCCAGGCCGAGCAGGTCCAGGGTGCTCTCCCCCGCGTACACGGCGTCGATGACCTCCCGTTCCCGGGAGAGGCTGTCCAGGGTCTCGGTGATGATGGAGCTCACCTGCCCTCGCGGCAGGCACACCACGCCGTCGTCGTCGGCGACGGTCCAGTCGCCCCGGCGCACCGGCAGAGGCGCGGGGCCGCCCGCCGACATGCTGATCTGGCGCCCGACCGAGCCGCCCGCCTCGTGCCCGGCCTCGCGGACGGCGACCCCCGCGCCGAACACGGGCAGCTCGCAGCGGACGATGGCGGCGATGTCGCGCACACAGCCGTCCAGGACGATCCCCCTGATTCCCCGGGTGCTGGCGGCCACGGCGAGGATCTCGTCGACGTAGCCGTACTCGGCCTCGCCGGCGACGTCGATCACGAGGGCGGAACCGGGAGGGGTCTGAGCCACCGCGACGTGGATGGCGAGGTTGTCCCCCGGCGTACAGCGGACCGGGAAGGTGGTCGCCGCGAACGCGGCCCCCGGCCAGACGGAGAACAAGTGCGTACCGAGTGGTCGGCCGCCGCACCGCGCCAGCGCCACCGTGCCCACAGCCGTCAACGTATCCGCAAGCGCCACGTCAGCCTCCCACTACACCCGCACCCGGTGCGGTCGGTCCGGACCGAACCCTTCCCATACTCACGGGTAACTTAAGTGTGACGCAAGCCATATACGATGGAAACACGTAAAAATGCGACCGCTGGCTAGCGGGGCGGACGAAGAACACGGCCCCCTCCACCCGGGGGGGGCGGGAGAACGTCCCCGTCCCCGGCCTTGCACGGCCGCCCTCCGGCCACGGCGCTACCCGGTGATCCACTCCACGGGCCGCTCGCCTCCCCGCCGTTCCTTGCGCACCGACAGGTGGTCCCAACACTCCACGTAGCCCACCCCCGGCGTCGAGCGCACCGACTCCAGGGCGTCCACCAGCTGGCAGCGGTCTGGCGCGGTGAGGCCGCCGAGGACGTCGTAGCGACCGAAACCGCTGGCCAGGAAGGAGACCCCGGACATGTTCGCCAGTGCCGCGCCCACCGCCTCGGCGTCACCACGGCAGCGCAGGCCAAAGCCCAGTCGCTCGTTGGCGCCCATCGCAGCGGGTTCCACCAGCGCGGTCACGTGCACCACGCCGGAGTTGAGCAGACGCACCACCCGAGAGCGCGCCGCGGCCTGCGACAGGCCCACCTGGCGCGCCAGGTCCGCGTAGGAGGACCGCCCGTCCCTGAGCAGCTGGCGGACCAGGCGCCAGTCCAGGGCGTCCAGCTCGATGTCGTGCAGTTCCCGCACGCTGCTGTGCGCGTCCTTGAACACAGCGTTGGCGCGGAAGACCTCCGCGCCGTCCACACCCGGCAGTGAGCGCAGCTCGGACAGTTCCTTGGTCAGGGCGGCGTCGTCGGCCACCCGTACCTGCGCGACGGCGGGGAAGCGCCCGGCCGACTGCGCGGCGAAGGTCACGGCCTCGCGTTCGCCCAGTGCGTCCAGCATCGGCCCCACGGGCCCGCTGACGTGAAACGACACGTGGCCGAGCACCTCCATGCCCACGACCCCGGCGTGCAGCACACCGACGATCCTGATCGCCCCTGACCGCACGAGCTGGCGCACCCTGGCGCGCACCGCCGTCCTCGACAGACCGACTCCGTCGGCCAGTGCCTGGAACGTCGCTCTGCCGTCCCCCTGCAACGCGCGCATGAGCGCGGCATCAACCGCATCGAGCACGATGGCTTGCCTTTCGTTCCCATGACGCCGCCCTTCCCCCGGGCGACGCCCCCTCCTGCGGCCAGATCATCCCAGCTACAGCGTCCGTTCACTACTGATCGTGAAAGAAATCGGCTGATTCACCCTTTTGATTGCTCCGAAAGCGTCGCCCAATGCCCCATCAGCCACCTCAGCATCACATAACAGACTTGTATAGAAGATCCGTCATCACTGGGCAGCTGTCCTCACAACTCTCGCAAAGCGCCACACTGATCTAGCGGGCCCGCACGACGCCCCCAGAGGGACTCCCCCATCCCCCAGAGGCCCCATACGCGGCCCGCGTGACGCGTCCGAGCGCACGCACACCGCCCGGGAGGGAACCGGACGCTCTTCCCCGGACGTGTACATAACAGAGGTTTCAGACGCATTCTGACCACGGCCACCGCTCGGCGACCGTGGCGGAGGACGACGGAGACAATGGGGCATGCCGCCCCACGGCTGGAGAGGAACCACTGGTGGCAGCGGAGGACGATCAGCGGGACGGGGCGCCCGCGCGCCCCAGTACGGGCCGGGCTCTTCTGTGGACCGCGGCGTCGGTTCCGCTCCCGGGTCTGGCGCACCTGCGGATGCGCCGCCGGATCTCGGGCACGGTGATCCTGGTCCTGTACCTGTCCGCGATCCTGGGCCTGGCCGTGTGGGGATGGCGCCTGGGCAGCGGCGAGACGGACAGCATGACGATGCTGGCCCGGATGGCGTTGCAGAGCCGTTGGCTGGTAGGCGCCATGGGCGTGGTGTTCGGTGTGGCGGTGCTGTGGCTGGCGGTGATCGTGCACTCCTGGGCGATCACCAAGCCCGCTGGTGCCTCCCGGGGCACGCGAGTGCTCGGCGCCGCCGTGGTCCTGCTGCTGTGCCTGCCCATCGCGGCGCCCTCCGCGCTGGCGCTACACGGCGGCTACACCGCGTACCAGACGCTCAACAACGTGTTCCACGCCGAGGAGGACCCCCTCCAGCCGCCGCACGACGAGGCCGACCCGTGGAACGGCCAGGACCGGGTCAACGTGCTGCTGATCGGCTCGGACTCGGCTGACAACCGCTACGGAGTGCGCACCGACAGCATGATGGTCGCCAGCATGGACACCCACACAGGTGACACCGTGCTGGTGGGGCTGCCGCGCAACCTGGAGAACGTCCGTTTCCCCGAGGACAGCACCCTGGCCGAGCGCTACCCCGAGCCGTACGGCTTCAACCTGTTGCTCAACGACGTGTACCAGACGGTCGCCGAGGAGCCCGAGGAGCTGGCGATCAACCCGACCGCGTCCGACCCCTCAGCCGACACCCTCAAGAAGGTGATCGCGCACAACGTCGGTCTGGAGATCAGCTACTACGCGATGGTCGACATGATGGGCTTTCGCGACCTGATCGACGCCATCGGCGGTGTGGAGGTGCTCATCGAGGAGCCGATCCCCTACGGCGTGCACGGCGGGGTGCTGGAGCCGGGCCTGCGCCGCCTCGACGGCCACGACGCCCTCTGGTACGGCCGCTCCCGGACCAACAGCGACGACTACGGCCGGATGGGCCGCCAGGGCTGCCTGATCAAATACGTCGCTGAGCAGGTCGAGCCGACGACCGTCCTGACCAGCTACCGCAAGCTGGCGGGCGCTACCGAGCGCACCCTGAGCACCGACATCCCCCAGTCCAAGGTGCCCTCCCTCGTCGAGCTGGCCGACATGGTCACCGACACCGGCGAGATGCGCACGCTCCAGTTGTCGCCTCCCCAGGTCAACACCGCCAACCCGGACTGGGACGCGGTCAAGGACCTGGTCGCCGAGGCCATCACCGAGAACGGGGCCGGGGAAGGCGAGCCCTCGGAGGAAGCCTCCGGCGCCCCGTCCGAGGATACAGCCGAGGGCGGGGAGGGCTCCGAGGAGGACGGGCGCACCGACTGGCAGGAGTACACCGGCCTGGACGAGGAGGAGCCCGCCGACCCGGGCCGCCAGGTGGGCGAGGAGCCCACCGACCTGGAGGCCCTGTGCCCCTGATCCCGGCTGCCGCCGCCCCGAAGGGGGCGGCGAAACCGCTCCTAGGGACTGATGGGGAGTGGGGTTTTCTGGCGGCCGCCCGGACCCCGGGGGGGGCGGGACCGGCCGAGGGCGGGTTCGCCCGGCGAACTCAACTGAGGGAGGCCCCCAGCCCCGGAGGGCACAGGAGTCGTAGAAGCCAGGCGTCCGCTCAGAGGCCCGCCCGCCAGGCTCCAGGGGCAGCGCTGCCGGGAACGGGTCCCGCACCGCGTGGAGGCGGGGGTACACGGCGCGGGTCCACGGCAATCACCAAGCCGTACACGTGAGCGCACACCGTTCGGGGACAAACGGGGCGCGGAGCCTCCAGCAGACCCCGACCAGGCACCCGTAGGGCCCGGGCTGGCGAACAACCACAGTCTTGGTTGCTCACCGCTGAAAGCTCCACGGGTGCCTGACTGAGGTCTGCCGGAGGCTCTACCCAACCTCCTGGGGCGGGCCACCGCTCCAAGCTTCCCCAACCCCCTGGGGCGGAGCGCCGCCGCCAGCTCTACGAGCGCACGGCCGGGGTCTCCCGTCTCAAGAATCAGGGGACCTCCCCGCCCCGGTTCCTCCGGCGGGCCGTCCAGGAGCAGCGCTGCATACCGCACGCCCTCGCCCAAGCACGCAGTGCCAAAGAGCCACTCCTGTGCGTTTGAGTCATCTTCTACCCCAGCAGTCCGCCCCCCTCTGACCGCTTTCTGTCAGAGGGGGGCGGGCTGTTCCGTGACCGCCGCGCAGATCTGGACTCTCATCGCGTTGGGCGCCTTCCACGGCCTGCACCCCCCGGGGCCCGTACTGGCGGGGCAGCTCACACACGCATTCCGAAGGGTGCGGACACGGCACCGCGCACCGGCCACCGGAGGCCTCGGAGAGCACTTCCGCCACCGGGATGCGCACGTTGGCGATGCTGGCCGCCCACGACTTCCCAGGGGTGCACGCACTGCGCTGGCGTGGGGTCACCATGGACTGGGCGCTGACGCCGACCCCGGGCGGCCTGTTCGCCCTGTGGTCGGTCCAGTCGGCCTCCGGTCAACAGCCCCGGTGACGGTAGTCGCGCCCCGACGCCGGGGAAGATGACCGTAGTGTCGGAAATCTGGTGAATTCTGCGGGAGCTGACCACTCCGAAGCCAGAGCTGACGGCCGAAGAGCGCCGCCCGGCACGAACGTGGAGGAGCAGAGTGTATGACACACAGAACCGTGCGACCCGAGCGCCGGTGGTACAGGCTGGTCATCGCTGTGGCCGCCCTGATCGTGCTGGGCGTCGTCGCCGTCGTGGGCATCCGCTGGCTGGCCCAGAACACCGGTGTCTTCCCCATGTCGACCCCGTGGGGGCCCGACTGCGCGGTGTGGACGGGCGGGGAGCAGGTCCGGCTGGACCGGGACCAGGCCCGGCGGGCCACCACCGCGGCCGCCGTCGCCGTACAGGGTGACAGCGCCCCGATCGGGGCACCCGACACCAGCGACGTCCCCGACGCTGTGACGGCCCTCCTGGAGGAGGGGCCCGAGGATGACGCCGGGCCCTCGCTGACCTGTCGGTCCACCAAGAACCCCGAGCTGAGGGTGCAGGAGGACCTGGAACCCTCCGGCCTGACCGCGCGCGCACAGCACCTCAAGGACGGCATGGAGGAGCACTTCTCCGACCTGAGCCTGGGCGGCTACCACCCGGGCGGCTTCGACACCGGACACGGCGAGGACTCCGCGCACTACGAAGGCCGTGCGATCGACGTCTTCTACCGGCCGGTCAACGAGGAGAACCGCCGCGAGGGCTGGGTGATGGCGCACTGGCTGATCGCGCACGCCCCGGACTACGAGGTCGACGTGATCATCTTCGACGACAGGATCTGGAGTACGAGCTACCCGTCCCTGGGATGGCGCCACTACGAGGCCGATCCGGACAACGAGATCCTGAGGCACCTGGACCACGTGCACGTGGACGTGCAACGCGGCCAGGACCCCTCCGACGACGGCTAGGCACTGTCTTCTGGACGGCCACTCCCACTTCAGCTCCGACAGATCGCCGTCGACGGTCAGGTCCGCCGGTGCCCGTCTCCGCGGACAGCGTCGCGCACAGCCCGTCCAGCACGCCCGCACGACGGTTCGGACCGGCCAGGGCGCCGCGCGTGCGCAGCAGGTCGGCGATGGTACGCCGCAGCTCGGTCACGGTGACCACGACCATCCCGGTCAGCGCCGCGGGGACGACGAAGGCGCCGGGGCCGCACAGGCCGCGCTCGACGCCTTCGGGGACTGACGTCCTCTCCCGAGGACAGCCGTCCGGTGGGGCGGAACCCACGCGCACCGGGCGGTCGCGGCCCGCTGCAACGAGCGGGCCGCGACCTTCGACGGGACCGTGCGAGCGGTCTCGCTCCGGATCCGGCTCCACGGCCTGGCCCATCCGGAGAACAGTGCCTGGGCCGTGTTCTCTGGATCCTCGCGCGCTCGCCTCACTCGTCCAGGCGGAATCCCACCTTGAGGCCCACCTGGAAGTGCGCGACGTCGCCCTCCTCGATATGCCCCCGGATCTCGGTGACCTCGAACCAGTCGAGTTCGCGCAGTGTGGCCGAGGCCCGGTCGATGCCGTTGCGGATGGCCTGGTCGATACCCTGCGGCGAGGTGCCGACGATCTCCGTGATGCGGTAGGTGTGGTGGGACATGTGGGACCCCCTGCGTAGTCGGTTGCTCGGTCGCACGCGGCGCGACCCCCCGCTTTCTGCTCTCCCCGCAATCCCACACGGCCACACGGAGGCGTTCCCCGCGCATCCCTCCGCCCCAGGCGGAACACGCTGGGCGCTTTGCCATGTGCCAACGGAAACCTGGGGCTTGTGTGGAGCTTTCTTTACCCAGGGAATCGTGTTGACCACGGGGACAACGGGTTGCATGTTATGGGCGAAGTGTCCGATTGGTCCTGGCCTGGGACTTAAGGCCCTGTATTGGTGGAACCCTCCCGAGACAACGTCGTAACTGACTCTTGACGTACACAGGGGGGCATCGGTGTACATTGGGTTCTAGCGCTTCGGTCCCCCGTCGAAGCGCGGACGCGATGTTTCGAGCCCCCGTCGAAACATCGCCTGCGACGCCGGGTGGTTTGCCCCCGTAGCCACCCGGCGTCGCCTTTTGTCCAACCCGGCCTCCTTCGGGCCGAGCGGTGGAAAAGACCAGGCCGTGCCCGTGGCTTTACCATGGGGGTCACTTCTTCGACTGGGGGTCAGCATTGGGTAAACCGGACGTTCCACCACACTGCTCTCGGCGCGACTGCCGTACCGAGGCGACCTGGGCGCTGGTGTGGAACAACCCCAAGGTGCACACCCCCGACCGGCGCAAGGTGTGGGTGGCCTGCGACGAACACCGGGAATACCTGTCCAACTTCCTGGGCATGCGCGGATTCCTGCGCGAGACCACGCCCATGGGCGAGTTCGAGGGCTGAGGCCCGGCCCTGGGGCGCGGACGCCAGGGCCCGGGTCCTCCCCGTCCGTCCCCGCGGAAGCACCCAGCCCACGACCGCCCGCCAGGCCTCCGCGCGCACCGCCTCGTGACCGAGGCCGCCCGCGCGCGAGAGCAGTTCCGGCCAGGGCGCCGCCCAGTCGCTCTCAGCACCGGCCCTCTCCACGAGGCGCGGGCCCACCGTCGCCGTCGCCTCCCCACGGCGCCGTCCGTGCGGGCCGCGGTGTCGAAGAGGCGGCCCACCACCTCCTCCGGCATCCGCGGCGGGACCCGCGACCGGGAACGTTCGGCGGCCACCGACCGGACGAACTCCTCCAACCCGGTCCCGGAGGGACACCGGGACAGGAGCCGGGCACCGGCCAGGAGCAGGTCCGCCAGCCTCCGGGGCGAGGCGGCCTCCTCCCGTCCGGTCTCGGCCGAGACCATCCGCTGGACGACGCGCACCGCCTCGGGAAGGTACTCGTCCCTGGAGGCCAGCAGGCCGAGCACGGCCTTTCGCTGCTCCCCAGCACACGGTCGCCCGCCCTTCCAGACCTCCTCCCCTCGTGGAGGTGGAGCAGGCCCTTCGTCCGGTGATGGGCGGAGTCGCCCCGTTCCCGGTGGAACCGGCGCAGGGGTACCCCGCCCTCGGGTCCGGGAACGGCCCTCAGAAGCCGGGACAGTGTCTCGCTGATCCGGTCGGTGCCCCCTCCCGCTCGAACGAGCACGCCGAGGACGCGGATCGCCTGGTCCCCGTTCCGATTCGGACCGCAGAGGGTGTCGACCACGTCGTCGAGGTCGTGTCCGGTCCGGGGCGCCCAACGGCTCGTCCATCCGGGGAACCGCCAGTGGCCACGGGAGGGATCGGGCAGCGAGGCCACCAGCCGGGCAGCCGACTCCCACCGCGTCGGCGGACAGGAGAGGGGCGGCACCTGCAACAGGGAGGACTGGACCTCCACCTCAGTGAACCCCCGGGCGTTCCGGGCCAGGGCGGGTAGAGCGGCGGGATGGTCCAGAGCGCGCATGAGCGCACCGGCCACGGCCGCCCGCACGTCCCGGTGCAGCCCTGCGCCGGTGCCCAGGACGCGGACGAGTTCCTCGATCCCGCCGGGCGGGCGGTGGCCTCCACCAGCCGTGCCAGGCCGCGCGCCCGGCGTTCGGTGTCCCCGGCTGAGGCGGCCTCGTTGAGCGGGTCGGCGGCCTCCCCGTAGGGCAGGTGGGCGACCGCGTCCAGGTCCTGGTCGGGGTCGGTGTGGCGGGTGCTTCGGCTCTGGAAGGCGTTGATCTCCGCCAGGGCACGGCGGGCTTCGGTCTCAGCCCTGTACCCGGGCAGCAGTCCCAGGTAGGGCAGGAGGGCGAACGCGCCCGGGCCGTGGCGGCCCTGGACGAGCTGGTCCAGGTAGCCGGTGCGCACCGGCTGGGGCATGGCCCGAGGGACGGGCAGAGCCGTCGAGGGGCTGCGGCGCATCTGCCGGAGCAGGTCCCGGACGGACCGGCCACCGCGAGGCAGGGCGGGATAGCGGAAGGGGTAGACGTGGCGGTCCCCGTCCCCGTACAGGCGCCGCTGAGCGTGCGGGAGGAAGCGGAGCAGCCTCCGGCCGTTCGGGTCGAGCTCCTCCAGGAGGGCCCCGGTCCCGGCCGGGCGGACGGGGTCGAGCGCCTGGAGGACACGCCACCAGTCGGGCAGCCGCGCGTACGGGGTCCCCTCCCGTGCACCCAGCTCCCGGAGGTGGCCCAGGAGGATGTCGGGGTGGCGGCGGGCCAGTCGGCGCCAGGAGCGCACGGCGTGCAGGAGGTCGGGCAGGCGGCGGCCGACCTGCCCGGGTGAACAGGCGGGCAGGAGCGCGGCGGCTCCGGCGTCGCCGTACTCCACGCGGACGCGGGGCAGGAGGGAGTCAGCGAGTCCGTTGCGCCGCGCGTGGAACGGAGTGCGGTACAGGGCGCGGCGCAGGCCGGTGGGCGCCCGCGCCGTCCGGTACGGGTGTGAGGGCCTCGTCGGGGAGTTCGCGGACCGCGCGCGGGGCGGCGCGGCGAAGTTCGTGGTCAGGCCCTGCGAGGTGGCGGGCGATGGTGCCGGTGTCGTGTACGGCCCTGGCCATGTGCACGGCGAGGCGGCCGTGGCCCGTGGTTTCGAGCTGCCGGAGGATCCCGGTGAGACGGGTGTGCCCGCGTGGTCGCGGGCGTAGAGCGCGAGAACACGCATACGCCGGGAGACGGCGCTGTTCTCGAGGGAGTGCAGGAGCTGGGTGGCCGACCCGTACGTCGGCGCGGTGGGGCTCAACGGCCCGGGCGGGATCCGCCCTTCCTGATCGTCATGGCGAACGTGACGGCCCATCGGGCCGGTGTTCGGCGAGCGGCCGTCCGGGCGAACCCGGACGGCCGCTCACTGATCCGAAAGCCTTCCCAAGAACACTCCCTAGCCGGGCGGGGGCTCCAGCAGGCCGCGGGCACGGGCGAGGTCCTCCGGGGTGTCGCAGTCGTCCACGGCCAGGTCGTCGGCCAACGGCACCGCGCGGGGCCGAAGGGGGCCGAGCAGCCCGTACAGGGACCGGCCCCGGTAGTCGGCGAGGGCGGCACGTACGGCTCCGGTGCGCCACACTCCGGTGAGCCACTGCTCGCGTCCGGTGGAGTCCACGAACACCGCTCCCGACTCCTCCTCGTCCGGGGCGAGGGAGAGGGCCGCCAGGTGACTGGTGTCCAGGTGGGGCAGGTCGGCGGCGAGCAGCGCGAACCAGGGGGCGCGCACATGCGCCAACCCGGCGCGCAGAGCGGGCACCGGGCCCGATCCGGGCGGGTCCTCGCGGACGTAGAGCGCCCGAGGACTCTCCCGGGGCGGGCCGACCACGATCATCCGGCCCCTACCCTCCGTCCCCGCGTCCGTCCCGCGGCTCCTCGCGGTGTTCCCGGCGTCTGCGGCCGTCGCGGCCCCGGTGTTGTGGGCGCGGACCGCGTCGGTGACCCGCTCCAGCAGGGTCCGTCCGGCCACGGCCAGCCCCGGCTTGTCGACGCCGCCCATGCGGCGACCCGTGCCCCCGGCCAGCACGACCGCGTCCAGGGGCTCGCGCACCCTCCCGGTATGGGCCACCGCGCTCACCCCTCCGTCTCGGTCAGTCCGTCGACCACGTCGTCCAGGACGAGTCCGCGGTCCTCCACCGGCATCAGCCGCAGTTCCTTGAGCGCGGGCGCGGTGTCCACGCTGGTGCCCCGCGCTCCCTGGACCGTGCACACCCGCATGCAGTGCTGGGTGGGCACCCGCCAGAAGTCACGCTCGTCGATGGGCGCGATGCGGTACACCGTGGCCGGATACTGAACCGGCCTGCCCGGCGAGTGCCACTGCTGGGCACGCGCCAACACGAAACCCGTCAGGAGCGAGTCGAACACCCCGCCGGAGGCGAGGTCCTTCATGGCCTCGCGGTCGCCCTCCCGTTGGCACTCCTTGCAGCCGTCCAGTTCGGCCCGTAGCAGCCATCGGGCCCGTGCATGGCTCACTTCGGAGTTCTTGAGCTTGCTCGGGTGTCGGTGTCCCATGGAGGGAAGGTTACGCGGGCCCGCGGAGACTGGCGGGCACGGTCCCGGTCGACGGCGTTGCCCGCCGCCGGCCGGGAGCACCGGGCCCACCGTGTCAGCCCTTGACGCACACCACCTGGCGCAGGTGGGCGACCACCTCGACCAGGTCGGCCTGGGCGCTGATCACCGACTCCAGGTTCTTGTAGGCGGCCGGGATCTCGTCCACGACGCCCCGGTCCTTACGGCACTCCACTCCCCTGGTCTGCTCGGCCATGTCGGCTTCGGTGAAGGTCTTGCGGGCCTTGTTCCGGCTCATCCGGCGCCCCGCCCCGTGCGAGGCGGAGTTGAACGAGGCGGGGTTGCCCAGACCGCGCACGATGTAGGTGCCGGTGGCCATGCTGCCCGGGATGATCCCGAGGTCGCCCGCCCCGGCGCGGATGGCGCCCTTGCGGGTGACGAGCACGTCCACGCCGTCGTAGGTCTCCTCGGCCACGTAGTTGTGGTGGCAGGAGATCCACTGCTCGAAGCGGGTGCCCGGGATCTGTTCGGCCACGGTACGGCAGGCCAGGCCCATCATCACGTCGCGGTTGCGCCGCGCGTACTCCTGGGCCCAGAACAGGTCCCGGCGGTAGGCGTCCATCTCCGGTGTGCCGGCGACGAACACCGCCAGGTTCCGGTCGGGCAGGTCCTGGTTGTGCGGCAGTGTCTGGGCCTGCCCGATATGGTGCTCGGCCAGTTCCTTGCCGATGTTGCGCGACCCGGAGTGCAGGACCAGCCACACGGTGCCCTCGTCGTCCAGGCACACCTCCAGGAAGTGGTTGCCACCGCCGAGGGTGCCCATCTGGCGCCGGGCCCTGGTACGACGGGGGTGGACGGCCTCGGCCAGGTTCTCGAACCCGGACCAGAACCCGGACCAGTCGGTACCGCGCAGGGTGGGAACGGTGTCGGGGTCGACCGGTTCGTCGTGGGCGTGGAAGCCGACCGGGATCACGGCCTCCAGGGCCGAGCGCAGCCGCCCCAGGTCCTCGGGCAGGCGCTCCGCGGTCAGGCCGGTGCGCACGGCGGTCATCCCACAGCCGATGTCGACCCCCACGGCGGCGGGGCTGACGGCATCGCGCATGGCGATGACAGAGCCCACCGTCGCGCCCTTGCCGTAGTGCACGTCTGGCATAACGGCCAGACCGTGCACCCACGGCACTCGGGTCACATTGCGCAGCTGCTCCATCGCCGCGGTCTCGACCTCGTCGGGCGCGGCCCACATGCGGATGGGGACCCGTTCCCCGGCAACCTCGGTGTAGGGCATATCAGGCCACCTCCCCTTTCCGGACCAGGCCTGTGTCTCGTTCGTGCGGGCACGTACGCGGTCGTGCCCTCCGAGACATCAAGCCAGAGTGGAGCAGGGTGTGCAACGTGTTTTGTCAGCGGGCCTAAGTCGTGTTCTTTGCATCATTCCGGTGCCGCCCGTCTCCCTCCACCGCCCACAAGGGAGAGCCTTCGGCTCCAGTCGCCCGCGGCGCCGGGCCGCCTCCCGCTACGCCTGCGCGCTCGTGGGGCACGGCCAGGCTGGACTCCGCACACCGTCTTGCGAGAGACGGCCCGGACGGCCGCTCACCGACCCGAAAGCCTTCTAAAAAACACTCCCTAGCCGCCGATCGCGGACATGGGCCGGGACGGCTGTAGGAAGCTGGGGTCGTTGATGCCGTGTCCGGGCAGCTTGGTGGCCACGGCGGCGGTCCAGCTCTCGGCGATCCTCTCGTCGGTGGCGTCGCCCCGCAGAAGGGCGCGAAGGTCGGACTCCTCGCGGGCGAACAGGCAGTTGCGCACCTGCCCGTCCGCGGTGAGGCGGACCCGGTCGCAGGCCCCGCAGAAGGGCCGGGTGACCGAGCCGATGACGCCGACGGTCGCCTGCTCCCCGTTGGGGAAGCGGGCTCCGCGCACGTGGAAGAGCTCGGCGGGAGCGCTGCCGCGTGTCTCGCTGTCGGCGGCGTCCAGGGTGAACTCGGTTTCGAGCCCGGCGAGGATCTCCTCTGCGGTGATCATGGTGTCGCGCCGCCAGCCGTGCTGGGCGTCCAGCGGCATCTGCTCGATGAAGCGCAGCTCGTAGCCGTGCTCGATGCAAAAACGCAGGAGGTCGGCGGACTCGTCGTCGTTGATGCCGCGCATCAGGACGGCGTTGACCTTGACCGGGGTGAGTCCGGCGCTGGCGGCGCCCGCCATGCCGTCGAGGACGTCGTCGAGTCGGCGGCGCCGGGACAGGGTCTCGAACACGTCCGGTCGGAGGGTGTCGAGGGAGACGTTGACACGGTCGAGGCCGGCCTCGGCCAGGGCGGGGGCCATCCGGGCGAGCCCGATGCCGTTGGTGGTCAGGGCGGTGTGGGGCCGGGGCCGCAGCTCGGTCGTCCCCGCGATGAGGCCGGGCAGACCGCGGCGGAGCAGGGGCTCACCGCCGGTGAAACGCACCTCGTTGATGCCGAGGCGGGTCACTCCGATGCGGACCAGGCGGAGGAGTTCGTCGTCGGTGAGCAGTTCCGGCTTGGGAAGCCACTCCAACCCCTCCGGCGGCATGCAGTAGGTGCACCTGAGGTTGCAGCGGTCGGTGAGCGAGACCCGCAGGTCGGTTGCCACTCGCCCATATGAGTCGGCCAGCACGGGCGTCACCCTCTCCAGTCCGAGTTACCGGGCGGTTCGTATACGAAGGCACCTGCCCGAGAGATACCCATAGATAAGCGTAGAAGATCCCTCTTTAACAGTGTGTATTTGTAATCACACCCTATGACGCAATTCGTTGCCCGACACGAGAAGTTGTCGACGCTGGGGGCGTTCGCACACACATACGGGCACGATCGTTACTTCCCCGATGCACGACGGCCCCTCGTGCCGCTCCCGTCCACGCCGAGCTTGTAGGAAGGTCCAACATCGCCCTCGTGCGTACCGGCCCGCCGCGCCATAGGGTTCCGGGGACGGTCGCGTACGGTCCCGATCGTCGCAGACGGAGCCGCGGACGAGGAGGCAGAACACGGTGATCACCACACGCGAGTGGGCCCTGGCTGGCGGGCCCGACGGTTCGGAGAGACTGGCGGCACGGGCCTGGGTCCAGGCCGGGGGCGAGCCGACCTGGCTGGCGGTGCTGGTCCACGGCTACGGCGAGCACCTGGGCCGATACCAGCAGGTGGCCGCGGACCTGGTCGCGGCGGGCGCGGTGGTCTACGGCGCCGACCACCGCGGGCACGGGGGATCATCCGGTGAGCGGGTGCTGATCGACGACTACGCGGGCGTGGTCGAGGACGTGCACCGGGTCGTCACCCAGGCGCGCACCGCCTACAGGACACTGCCGCTGGTCCTCATCGGCCACTCCATGGGCGGGCTGATCGCCTCCCGATACGCCCAGACCCACCCCGGCGAGCTCCGGGCGCTGGTGCTCTCCGGACCCGTGCTGGGCCGGTGGGCGGCACTGGAACAACTTGCCGCCGCCGAGGAGATCCCCGACGCCCCCATCGATCCCTCCACGCTCTCGCGCGATCCCGCCGTGGGGCAGGCGTACGTGGCCGACGAGCTGGTCTGGCACGGCCCCTTCAAGCGCGTCACCGTGAACGCCATGCTCACCGAGATGACGCGGGGCCTCTCGGCCGGGAGCGTGGGGCCGCTGCCACTGCTGTGGGTACACGGGGCCGAGGACCAACTGGTACCGGTGGAGGGCACCAAGGTGGGCATCACGTCGGTCATGGGCGATGACTTCACCGCTCGGGTCTTCCCCGGTGCCCGGCACGAGGTGTTCAACGAGACCAACAGGGACGAGGTGCTCGGCGAGGTGGTCCGCTTCGCGCGGCGGTTCGCCCTCCCCGCCGGCACCCCCTGAGCGCGTCACCCGTCCCGGCGGCGGTGCGCTCCGCGGAACCGGCCTGGCGGAGCGGTCAGACGTACAGCTGCCCCCAGGGCTGCACCGGGTGGGCCAGGGTCTCGGTACAGGCGGCGGCCAGGCGCTCCACGGCGTCGGCGAGCACGTCCGGCGGCTGGGTGTAGGCCAGGCGCAGGTAGTACTCCAGGGTGCCGTCGGTGCCGAACACCGGTCCGGCCGCCGGATGCACCCCGTACCGGTCGGCGGCCGTGGACAGCGCGCTGGCCACGGGCTGGGGCAGCGCCGTCCACAACACCAGTCCGCCTCCGGGCACGCTGGGCCGCCAGTCGGGCAGCCGCTCGCGCAGCGCGTACAGCAGCGCGTCGCGGTTGCGGCGCAGCTGGCGGCTGCGCTCGGCGCGGATGCGCATCACGTCGGCGAGCAGGTGGGTGGCGGTGAGCTGGTCCAGCACCGCCCCGGCCAGGTCGAAGCGCTGCCGTGCGGCCATCAGCCGGGCCACCATCGGCGGTGTGGTGCGCACCCACCCCACCCGCAGGCCGCCCCACAGCAGCTTGGCCACCGATCCCACCGTCAGTACCCGGCCGTCGGTGTCGTGCGCGGCCACGGGCGCGGGAAGGTCGCCGGAGTCGATGGCCAGCTCCGCGACCGACTCGTCGACGACCAGGTGGCTCTCCGACCTGCGCGCCTCGCGTACCAGGGCGTGGCGCTCCTCGTCGTTCATCAGGGCGCCGGTGGGGTTCTGGAAGTCGGGGATGAGGTAGGCCAGGCGGGGCTTCCACTGGCGGAAGGCGTCGACGAGGTACTCCATGTCCCAGCCCTGCGGCGTCACCCCGACCGTGCGTATCCGCGCCCCGCCGCGGTGGGCGGAGTCCAGCGCGTGCGGGTAGGTGGGCGACTCCACCAGCACCTCGTCACCGGGCTGCACGAGCAGGTCCATGGCCAGTGCGATGCCCTGCTGAGCGCCGCTGGTGACGAAGATCTGCTCGGGGGTGGTGGGCAGCCCGCGCTCGACGTAGCGGCGGGCGATGGCGTGCCGCAGCTCGGGCAGGCCGTAGGGGTAGTAGCCCAGTCCGCCCACGTGCGCGGCGAGCTGCTCGGTGGCCCGGAACGCGGCGGCGCGCAGCCCGTCCACGGCCGGGGGCGCCGCCACACCCAGGTCGATGTGCTCGGTGGCGGGGGCGAACGGTGAGGGCTCGCCGGCGCCGGAGTCGGGTAGGACGGTCCAGCTGCCCGCGCCTTGCCTGCTCTCCAGGAACCGGTTGTCGCGCAACCAGGCGTAGGCGGCGGTAACGGTGTTGCGGCTGACCCCCAGGGAGGTGGCCAGGTCGCGTTCGGCGGGCAGCCGGGTGTTGCTGGGGACCCGCCCGTCCAGGACCAGGCCGCTGACGGAGCGGGCGATGGCCAGGTAGTAGGGGCGTTCCACGGGAGCCGCGCCGATGAGACGGGCCAGAAGGCGTCCGTTGATCCGCCGGATGCCGTTCCCGGAGCGCTCCGCCGCACGGTGACCGTTCTGTCTCGCCATGCCGTCTCCCGTCGCCTCGTTGCGAACCGGGCCACCTGCCCGTGATCGGTACTTCGTCCCAGGCGCCGCATCCGCCACGATACCCAGGTGGCTCTTCCACCGGATCCCGACGGCCCCGGGCGCACCGCCGGACCGGACTCTCCGTCGACGCGTGTCTCATGGCGGCCGGCGCGACGCTGGTGCCGTTGTGGATCCGGCCGCTTCCGGAGCCGTCCTGGGCACGTTGGGCGGTGGATCGCCCGCCCCTTCGGGTTCCGGCTGTCTGGACACCGTTCTCTCACGAGCCGTAAGCTTCCCCGGGGCCGAATATTCATCACCGCGTCGTAACTTCTGACCTGACAATCTCCCCCATTTCCCTACATATCTCCCCGCACGTTCCGATGCACGTGCAGATGCGGGTAGCGCGCTCTCCCCGAAGAGGGGAAGATAGGGACCGCGGTGAACGGAAAGGACCGTGTTCGGGACGGTTCCTGGGTACCGGCCTTTTCGCCTGCCCACACCTGGGCACATAACCGGGTGGAAGGCAAGCGGCGGCTGGTGCGGAGGCAGGACGTGGCCCGAACGGCGCCCCTTCCCGACAGCGGGTCCACTCCCGGTGACGGGCTGGGTGGGAGGACCCCGGCAGGGCGTGCACAGGGGCGTGCGCGCGCCGGACCGCGAGGACGCGGTGCCACCCCACGAGGCGCCGACCGCAGGAACCATGACGACGTGATGGGGGTGAGCCGCGTGCCCGGCTGGATTGAAGACTACGCAATGATCGGCGACATGCAGACCGCCGCGCTGGTCGGGCGTGACGGTTCCATCGACTGGGCGTGCCTTCCCGACTTCGACTCCTCCGCCTGCTTCGCCGCGATGCTGGGCGACGAGCAGAACGGCAGCTGGATCCTGCGGCCCGCTGAAGGCGACCCCCGCGCCGTCCGCCGCCGCTACCGGGGCGACACGCTCATCCTGGAGTCGGAGTGGGACACCGACGGCGGATCCGTCCGGATCATCGACTTCATGCCGCCGCGCGGCGGTGCCCCGCACATCGTCCGCATCGTCGAGGGGCTGTCGGGCTCGGTGTGCATGGAGACCACCATGCGCATCCGCTTCGACTACGGCCACGTCGTCCCCTGGGTGCACCGCGCCGGTACCGAACTGGTGGCCGTCGCGGGCCCCGACTCCATATGGCTGAGCAGCCCCGTCCCCCTACAGGGCCACAACTTCACCCACGACGCCACCTTCACCGTCACCGCCGGTCAGCGCGTGCCGTTCGTCATGACCTGGCATCCCTCGCAGGTGGAGGAGTCCGACCACCTCGACGCGGAGAAAGCGCTCTCCCGCACCGAGCGGTTCTGGGAGAAGTGGGTCAACCAGTGCACCTACGAGGGCCCCTACCGCGAGGCGGTCATCCGTTCCCTCATCGTGCTCAAAGCCCTCACCTACCACCCCACCGGCGGGATCGTCGCCTCGCCCACCACCTCCCTGCCCGAGTCACTCGGCGGGGTGCGCAACTGGGACTACCGGTACTGCTGGCTGCGCGACGCCACCATCACCCTGGAGGCGATGATCCGCTCGGGGTACAAGGACGAGGCGCTGGCCTGGCGCGAGTGGCTGGTACGCGCGGTCGCGGGCGAGCCCCAGCTCATGCAGATCATGTACGGCATCCGCGGTGAACGCAGGCTCACCGAGTGGGAGGCCGAGTGGCTGCCGGGCTACGAGTCCTCCCGTCCGGTCCGGGTCGGCAACGCCGCCGTAGGCCAGTACCAGCTGGACGTCTACGGCGAGGTCATGGACGTGCTGCACCTGGCCCGCCGCCACAACATCCGCGGCGGCGACTACCTGTGGGGGCTACAGCGCTCCCTGGTCAACTACCTGGAGTGGTGCTGGGACGAACCGGACGAGGGCCTGTGGGAGGTGCGCGGGCCGCGCCAGCACTTCGTGCACTCCAAGGTGATGGCCTGGGTGGCGGCCGACCGTGCGGTACGCAGTATCGAGGAGTTCGGCAAGGAGGGCCCCATCGAGCGGTGGAAGTCCCTGCGCGACACCATCCACGCCGAGGTGTGCGAGTACGGCTACGACCCCCAGCGCAACACCTTCACGCAGTACTACGGCAGCAAGGAGCTCGACGCCGCGCTACTACTCATCCCGGAGGTGGGCTTCCTGCCCTACGACGACCCGCGCGTGGTCGGCACCATCGAGGCGGTCCGCAAGGACCTGATGGTGGACGGGTTCGTGCTGCGCTACCGCACCGACCTGGAGAGTTCCGCCGACCAGCTGCCCGGTGACGAGGGCGCCTTCCTGGCGTGCAGCTTCTGGCTGGCCAACGCGCTGCTGTCCATCGGCCGCGAGGACGAGGCCCGTGAGCTGTTCGAGCGGCTGCTGTCGCTGCGCAACGACGTGGGCCTGCTGGCCGAGGAGTGGGACCCGCGCGAGAACCGCCAGGTCGGCAACTTCCCCCAGGCCTTCAGCCATGTGCCCCTGGTGACCACCGCGCTGAACCTGACCACCCGCCAGGGAGGATGGCGCGCCGAGTAGCTCCGGGCGCGCCCTCGCGCGTGGGCGGTCGGCCCCGCACGGCCCTCACCGCGTTCCCGGACACGGACCCCGCGAACGGCCCCTTCAACCCTCGCCCCGGAAACCAAGGACGCCCCCGCGGCCGAACCCGGCCGCGGGGGCGTCCCATCGCCCGTACCGCCGGGCTCAACCCTTGCTGAGTGTGGGATCGGCCCAGACCGGATAGATGCCCTTGCCGTCGCTCTCCACCTCCAGGCGCAGGCGCAGGGCGTCGGAGACGTCGACCTCGATGTCCATCATCTCGCCCAGGCGCAGGGTCTCGGTGGCCTTGGCCTCGCCGTCCACGTACACGGTGAACGTGGTGGTGGCACCGGCGTTGGAGGTGTCGTCGACACCGATGGTGGAGGTGAACGTCGTCCAGTCGCGGCCGAGGTTGTAGTCGATCCAGCCCGTGCACTTGGAACTGTGGTCGGCGCAGAAGCCGGAGACGATGGCGCGGCTGTAAGCCTCGCCGTCGAGCTCCGCGCGGCCCGTCTCGGGACGCCAGTAGTTCATGGACTCCTCGTCGACGACCTCCATCTGGGTCAGCAGGGTGGTCTCCGACTCGGTGTCCTCGGGCGAGGCGGGTACCTCGGAGGCCCCCTCCTCGGGCTCGGGGGGTTCCTCCTGCTCTTCGGAGGCGGAGCCCCGGACGGGGCTCTCCGAGGGCTCCGGGGAGACGTCGGCGGCCGGTCCCTGCCCCGCCGCGGCCGGATCCGGATCCGGATCATCGGCGGTGACGGTGGTCGACTGGAGGCGGTCCATGACCGTGTAGGTGCCCGCCGCTCCGCCGATCACGCACAGCACACCGAAGATCGCCAGCCCGATGAGCACGGGCTTGCGTGATCTGCGCTTCTTGGGCTTCTCCGCCTCCGGGAACGCGTGGGCTCGCGCGTCCGTGTGCGGGAGGGCCCCGGTGGCGTTGGGCTGGGAGGGGCCGTTCCAGCCGGGTTGCGGGCCGGTGTGCGGGAGGCGGCCGGGGTGGACCGGGCCGGAGTGCGCGGCGGCGGGCCCCGGAGCACCGGGCGCCGGCGGCTGCTGGGGGGCCGGGCTCGGCGGAGGCGCTCCCCGGTACGGCGCCTGGGGCTGCTGTCCGGGGGGCGGAGCACCCGGATGGGCTCCGTCCGGTCCGGGCCCGGGCTGCCCCGGCTGTGCGTCCCGGGGGCCGCTGGTGGGTGGCGTCACCGCCTGGCCCGGCTGACCACGCATCCCGCCGACCGGGCGGGGAGGCATGTTCTGGGCGTCCGCGTCCGGGTACCCCGCGGAGGGGGCCTGGCCGCCCTGTCCCTGAGAAGCGTCGTGTCCCGAACCGTCTGCGGGTTCACCGGGCAGGCGCCCCTCCTGCACGGGTGCCTCCGCCGCCGGTGCGCTCTCCGGCGGCGGACCGGACACCCGGTCGCCCAGGGGAGGCGGCGCGGAGGGTTCGGGCCCCTCGGCCGCAGCCGCCGCTAGGACGGCACCGCCCGGTTCGGACATGGGCCCCGTCCAGGGCACCGACGTGGCCAGGGAGCGCAGTGCCCGGATCCAGTCCGAGGACTCGGGGCGCTCACCCGGCTCGGCGGAGAACATGGACATGACCAGCTCCCGCTGGCGCTCGCCGGCGCTGGCCACCAGTGACAGCGCGCCGAAGCGTTCGCGCAGCTGCTCGGGCGCGGGCGGCGGGTCCTCGCCGGTCAGGGCGAAGAAGGCGATGGCCCCGAAGGCGTAGCGGTCGGTCGCCGCCGAGTACTCGCCGTTGAAGATCTCCGGAGCCGCGTAGCCGGGGGTGAACCAGGGCCGGGCGGTCATGTGGCGGGCCGCGATCCGGCTGAGCCCGAAGTCGACCAGCGTGGCCTGGCCCTCGTCGCTGATCATGATGTTGCCGGGCGACAGGTCGCCGTGCACCACCACACGCTTGGAGGGGGTGGCCCGTCCCGAGTGCAGCATGTCCAGCACCAGCGCGATCTGCTCCAGGTAGCGCAGCACCTCGCGCTGGCCGCGCGGCCCCTCCACGGCGTGCTCGGCCCGCCAGTCACGCAGGTCCACGCCCTGCACGTAGTTCATGACCAGGTACAGGGCGCGGTCGGTGTACTCACCCGCGCCGTCTGCCGGGTGCTCGGGCACCCCCTCGAAGTGCTCGCGGATGCCGACCACGCCGAGCCGGTTGATGAAGCGCAGCAGCTCGGCCTGCTCTCCCCACTTCGCGCTCAGTTCGGCGAACTGCTCCTCGTTCGCGGTCACGTCGGAGTTGAGGACCTTCACCACGACCGGCTCGGTCTGTCCGGCCAGGCTCACTTCGGCCAGGTAGAGCGTGGCCTCTCCACCACGCCCCACGGATCGGACGAGACGGTACTTGTCCGGTTGGGAGTCCGGACCGACGTAGAGATTCAGGCTCACAGCTCTGACGCTCGTTTCCACACGGGGGACGGGGGTCGAAGGCCCGGGACTCGGGGGTTTCGGTCCTCGGGCGGAAGACCACACTAACGCGGACGGCTGTACCCTTACGCCCGGTACGACCGTAACGGCCGACAGCGGCCAAGGTCGGCCGCGAACGCGGACGCTGACGGTGAGGGGCTTCGGTGGCCGAGGAACGGGTGCTGGGTGGCCGCTACCGCCTGCTGTCCCAGCTGGGCAGGGGCGGTATGGGCGAGGTCTGGCGGGCGGTGGACGAGCTCCTGGACCGTCCCGTGGCGGTCAAGCTGATCAGGTCGGGCCGTACCGGCTCGGAGGAGGTGGCCGCCCGCTTCCGCCGTGAGGCGCGGCTCACCGCCCGTCTGGCGGGCCACCCCAACGTGGTGATCCTGCACGACTTCGGACACGAGGAGGCCCACGGCGGCCCGGGGCCGGTGTACGCGGTGATGGAGCTGGTGGCGGGGCGGCCGCTGACGGCCGTGTTGCGCGCGAGCGGGCCGATGCCGGTGCCGCGCGCAGCCGCCCTGGTCTCCCAGGCCGCGTCCGGGCTGGGCGCCGCGCACGCGGCGGGGATCGTGCACCGCGACGTCAAGCCGGGCAACCTGATGGTGGTCGAGGAGGGCGCCGGGGGCGGCACGGTGAAGGTGCTCGACTTCGGGATAGCCGCGCTCACCGCGGCCACGCAGAGCCGCCGCATCACCCAGACCGGCCAGGTGATCGGCACACCCCTGTACATGTCGCCCGAGCAGGTGCGCGGCGAGCAGGTGGGACGCGCGGGCGACCTGTACTCGCTGGGCGCGATCCTGTACCAACTGCTGACCGGGCGACCGCCGTTCACCTCCAAGGACTCGCTGGCGGTGCTGCGCCAACACCTGGTCGAGGTTCCGCGCCCCGCCGTGGAGCTGCGCCCGGAGGTGCCCGGCCCGCTGTCGGAACTGGTGGGTTCGATGCTGGCCAAGCGTGCCGAGGAGCGGCCCGCGAGCGCCGAGGAGGTGCGTGACCGGCTGTCGCCCTTCCTGCCCTCCGCCCCCGTCCGTCCCTCACGTCCCCGGTCCGCGCCGCATGCCAGCGCTCCCTCGCCCGTCCCCGCGACGCGCCCCTACACCCGGGTGGCCACCACCCGTCCCGAAACGGTCGTGCCGGAGGACCCCGGGCGGCTGCTCGCCCTGATGGACGGTGCCCAGGACACGGCCGACGCGGGGCAGTTCGCCGCGGCGGTCCGGGAACTGCGCGCGCTGCTGCCCCGGCTGCGGGCCACGCTCGGGCCCGAGCACCCGGACACGCTGCGGGCGCGCCGCAGGGAGGCCTACCTGACGGGGAAGAGCGGGGAGCCCCGGCGTGCCGTGGAACGGCTGGACGTGCTGCTGGCCGATCTGGTGCGCGTCCACGGGGCGCGGCATCCCGAGGCGTTGACCGTGCGCTACTACCTGGCCACGAACGCGGGCCGTGCGGGCGACCACGCGCTGGCCGCACGTGTGCACGGGGACCTGGTGCCCGACCTGGTGGCCCTGCACGGACCGGACTCCGGACGGGTGCTGACCACCCGGCTGTACCTGGCGTTCGAGACCGGTGAGGCGGGCGAGCCGGAACGGTCGGTGAAGTTGCTGGAGGAGCTGGTGCCGGACCTGACGCGGGTGCTGGGCGAGGACGACCCGTCCACGCTGCGGGCCCGTCACTACCTGGCCGCCTACCTGGGCCACTCGGGCCGGCCCGCCGAGGCGGCGCGCCGCTACCACGCCCTGCTCGCCCACCACACGCGTGTGCACGGCGCGCAGAGCGCCGCGACCGAGCGCGTCCGCGCCCACCTGCGTCAGTGGCAGGACCGCGCCCGCGGGTAGCCGGGCCGTGCGCGGTCCGGGGCGGTCCGAAGCCCCGAAGCGTCCGTGGATGTCGCTCCATGGCGCTAGTGTTCTGGCCATGCCGAAGGACCTGAAAGAAATCATGGAAGCCGGCTGGGCCGAGGCTCTGGAACCGGTCGCACCGCAGATCGCCGCGATGGGCGACTTCCTCCGCCAGGAGGTCGCCGAGGGCCGCACCTACCTGCCAGCCGGAGAGAACGTCCTGCGGGCCTTCCAACAGCCCTTCGAGGACGTGCGCGTGCTCATCGTGGGCCAGGACCCATACCCGACCCCGGGCAACGCGGTGGGCCTGAGCTTCTCGGTCGCCCCGGACGTGCGCCTGCCCGCGAGCCTGCGCAACATCTACAAGGAGATGGTCGACGACCTCGGGGTGCCCATGCCCTCCAACGGCGATCTGACACCGTGGACCGATCAGGGCGTACTGCTGCTCAACAGGGTCCTGACGGTGGCCCCGGGCAAGGCCGGATCGCACCGCGGCAAGGGCTGGGAGACCATCACCGAGCAGGCCATCCGGGCACTCGCCGGGCGGGACAAGCCGATGGTGGGGATCCTGTGGGGGCGCGACGCCCGCAACCTGCGCCCGTTGATGCCGGGGGTGCCGTGCGTGGAGTCCGCGCACCCGAGCCCGCTGTCGGCCAAGAACGGGTTCTTCGGGTCCAAGCCGTTCAGCCGGACGAACGAACTCCTGAAGGAGCAGAACTCGGAACTGGTGAACTGGGAGCTGCCCTAACCGGTTCGGGCGCCGGGCTCCGAACACGCTCCACAAGCCTCGAAACCCTGTTGACCTGCGGACTCGGCACTGTCCCCGTGCCGGGTCCGGCCGTGTTTCCACCCCCTGAAACCGGAAAGGCAGTCCATCCCCATGGCGAAGCGACTCACCTACGCGGACGCTCTCAAGATCCTCGGCCAGAACGACTCGGAGGTGCTGGACCTCGCCGAGAAACTGACGGACGGCGGCCTGGGGCTGGTGGGGGTGCCGGACCTCTTCGGTGTGCGGGGGATGCTGGTGAGCAAGGGCCGCCAGGCCATCGAGGGGATCCGGGGCAAGCTCAGGGGGCAGAGCCGCCTGTCCCGAACGGAGAGGATCGAGGCGGCCTACAAGATCCTGGTCCTCATCTCCTTCTCCGAGGCGGTCGAGGAGTGCCTCGCTCGAGCCGAGGCGCCCTTCACCCCGGACACTCTCAAGCTCACCGACGCCGAACCGTTCGCGTACTTCGACTCGGCGCTCCAGGGCCTGGGCGCGCTCCCCTCGCCGGCCGAGGTACGCGAGGAGGAGGCGGAGGGGTCCCCCTGGGAGGTCACGCAGGTCTTCCCGACGCTCATCGGAGCCTTCAGCGACATCCTGGCCAACCACCCCGAGGCCGTGGCGCACGGCGTGGACCATGACCATCCCCTCATGGAACGGCTGATCGACGAGGTTCCTCCGGACGCCGGACAGCGGTTGGCCGAGAACCTGCGCCGCCTCGCCGCCGAGGTCCCGGAGTTCGGCATGTGGGTGCATCTGGGCGAACACGACCGCACGCGCGGAGTCCTCACCCACGGACTCGGCGAACTGCACCGCCGCCTGGAGGAGATCGGCTCCCGCCGCCCGGTGGACAGGCGCAGGCAGGAGCTCTGCGCCTCCTACCAAGCGGTGCTGCGCCAGCCCGTACTGCGCTCGGACGACGCGCCGCGGGGGCTCGCCCTGCCCACGCTGGAGGAGGCCTACATCCCTCCGCGCGGACGTGTGGCGACGGTCTACGACTCGAGGGGCGCCCCCTCCGTGGAGGAGTGGTGGCAGCAGCAGCCCACGCTGAACGACCTCCAGCCGTTCATCGCCGCCCATCTGCTCCACCCCGAGACCACCGGGTGCCCCACCGTCGTCCTCGGGCACCCGGGCGCGGGCAAGTCCAAGTTCACCGAGATGTTGGCGGCCCAGCTCCCGGCGTCCGACTTCCTGCCGATCCGTGTGGAGCTGCGCTCGGTGCGGCCCAACTCCCCCATCCACCTCCAGATCGAGGAGGGGCTGGCCGCCGCGCTCCACACCCAGGTGTCCTGGCGGGAGCTCGCCGAGTCGGCGGACGGCGCGCTGCCCGTCATCATCATGGACGGCTTCGACGAACTGCTCCAGGCCACGGGTGTGGACCGCTCCGACTACCTGGAGCGGGTCCAGGAGTTCCAGTACCGGCAGGAGGCGCTCGGGCAGCCCGTGGTCGTCATCGTCACCAGCCGCACGGTCGTGGCGGACCGCACCCGGTTCCCGAACGGCACCGCGGTGATCCGGCTGGAGCCCTTCAGCGATGAGCAGATCGGGCGGATGCTGGCGGTGTGGAACAGGACCAACGCGCGCGCGTTCGCGGCCAGGGGCCTGGAGCCGCTGACCACCGACGTCCTGGTGCGGTACCGCGATCTGGCCGAGCAGCCCCTGCTGCTGCTGATGCTGCTCATCTACGACGCCGGGGACAACGGACTGCGTCGCGCCTCCCAGGCACTGACTCACGGGGAGCTGTACGAGCGGCTGCTCACCATGTTCGCCAGCCGCGAGGTGGACAAGCACCGCTCCGGGCTGGGCAGGGTCGGCTTCGAGGACGCGGTCGAGGAGGAGCTGCGCCGTCTGGAGGTCGCGGCCCTGGCGATGTTCACCCGGCGCAAGCAGAGTGTGGGCACGGACGAGCTGGACCGGGACCTCGCGGCCCTCATGCCGGACGCGGCCGTGCACGCCCCGGAGGCGGACCTGCACGGCCGGATCGCCCCGGCCCACCAGGTCCTGGGCAGGTTCTTCTTCGTCCACGAGGCCCGGGCCCAGGTGCGCGACGGCACCGCGAGCGTGTTCGAGTTCCTGCACGCCACCTTCAGCGAGTACCTGGTGGCCCGGGCCGTGACCGCGGCTCTGGAGGACCTGGACGAGTCCCGCCACCGCTCCTCCAGGCGCCGGGGCCGCACCACCCGCGTCGATGACGGAGAGCTGTACGCCCTGTCCTCCTTCGCCAGCTACGCGGGCCGGGAGAAGGTCGTGGACTTCCTCGCCGAGCTCCTGGAGCGCCGGATCGCCGAGGAGCCCTCGGCCCGCGAGGACTACGCGGACCTGCTCGTGGAGCTGTTCCAGGAGGCGCCCTTCCCCGCACCCAACCGCTCCTACACCGCCTACGAGCCCACGCGCCTCCCGCTGACCCGCCGCGAGGCCAACTACACCAGCAACCTCATGATCCTGTTGGCCCTGGTCCGCGAGGAACCGGTCGACGTCCGCGAGCTCTTCCCCGACGCCCACGAGCCCGACCAGGCCCTTCAGAGCACGTCCACGCTGTGGCGCACGCTGCCCGGGGCGGAGTGGTTCAGCATCATGAGCACGCTCCGCGTCCGCCACCTGGACGGATGGGACGAGGACGGTCCGGTCACCGTCATCGGGCGGGAGGACGCCTCACCCGTCAACGTCGGGGAGAGCATCGGTTTCGAGCTCCGGTCGAACATGGACACCGGACCGGACGTGATCGATCCGTACGAGATCACCGTGCCGTACGAGTCGACGACCTCCCGCCTGCTGCGCTCGATGGCCATGCGGGTCAACGGGACGGCCGGGCGCTTCTCCCTGGCCCTGCTCCCCTACCTGCGCCACGTCTCCGACGACCTGGCGACCTGGTACCAGGACATCGGCCACGACGACGGCGGCGGCAGGCCCTGGACCGAACCGCACGAGGTCCTGCGGCTGCGCCTGGAACCCGTGCACCACGATCCCGAGGGGCGTCTGGACAGCTACCGCAGGCTGCTCTCCTCCCGGACCTTGGGACGCCTGGAGCTCCTGGTGCTGAGACAGGCCTCGGAGGACCTGCGCATGTCCGGCGCCGAGCCCTCGCTGAGGGCCGTGTGCGAGGAACTGGGGGAACTGGTGCGGAACTACCTCTTCCACCTGGGGGACGTGGTGGTGGGCGACCAGCTCAGCGCAGAGAGGATCGAACCGGTTCTGCGCTCCCTGCCGGAGGACCTCAGGCAGGAGGACGGGATCGTGGTCCACGTGCGCCGCCTCCTGGACGGCCAGGCCAGAATGGCCCGGTCCCTGCCCACCGACCGCGTGGCGGCCCACCGGCAGGAGGACCCCGTCATGAACTCCTACGGCAGCGGCGGCCGGGACCACTAGGTGTGCGGTGCGTCGACGTCGGTCCCGTACTCAGAGCGGGGGCCGGCGCGCCGGGCCCCGCCGCAAGTACGGGATCGCCGCGTGCTGGGGTCCCCGGGCCGGACCGGCGACACCGCCGTTCAGCGCACCCGCTCCACCAGGGCCGGGACGGCCCGGCCGATGGGGTCGCGGACCACGGCGCTGGCGAAGTCGTCGTAGGGCGTGGGCTCGGCGTTGACGATGACCAGGCCGGCCCCGGCCATCATGGCCACGTCGCACAGTCCCGCCACCGGATGCACGGTCAGCGAGGTGCCCACGGCCAGGAACACGTCGCACTCGCGGGCGGCCCGCGTGGCTTCGTCGACCACGTCCGCGTCGAGCCGCTGGCCGAAGGAGACGGTGTCCGACTTCTGGATGCCCCCGCACTCCACGCACCGGGGGTCGGACTCCTCGTCCAGGCGGGCCAGCACCTCCTCGCTGGGCGTGCGCAGGCCGCACGCCATGCACACGACCCGCAGCACGGTGCCGTGCACCTCGACGACCCTGTCGTCCGGCACCCCGCCCAACTGGTGCAGGCCGTCGATGTTCTGGGTGATCAGCGCCCGCAGCCGTCCCGTGGCCTCCAGGTCGGCGAAGGCCCGGTGCGCACCGTTGGGCCGGACCCGCCACCTCTGGTGGGCGCGGCGCTGCGTCCACACCTCACGGCGCACGTTCACGTCGCCCATGTAGGTGTCGATGTCCGACAGGGCCTGCGCGCCCGGGTTGGTCGTCCACAGACCCCGCGGGCCGCGGAAGTCGGGGATCCCGGAGTCGGTGGACACGCCCGCCCCGGTGAGCACCGTGACACGTCCGGCGGACGCCAGTAGGTCAGCGGCCCTCTCGAAGTCCTCTGGGTCGACGAAGGGCGCGGAATCGGTGGTGATCAAGGCCATGATCCCATTCTTACAGCGACTGGTGGACCGCTTTCCCCATCTTTGGCCCCAAAAGCGAGTTTCCACCCGTCGGGACACCGTAGCCTCGGGGAGCGTGGCGTGCGAAGGCGAAATCCCCTAGCCGATGCACACGAGACGGGCAAAGGGTGCAAAAATCAACACAATCATGAAGCAGCCGTCCTACCTTCTCGTGGTCAACGGGACCAAGGTCCAGCGTCCGGTGTTCGTGCTGGGCGCGCCCCACTCCGGGGTCACCGAGATCTCCCGTGCCCTGTCCCGTGTGCCCGGACTCCATCTCGGCGCGGGTTCCTCGGGCGTGCTCAACGCGGTCTACGCCGTGGCCAGGCGCCCCTCCCTCGCTCTGGAGAAAGTCGCGGGGACGGCGAGCCTGCTGCGCGAGGCCTACGCCGAGGCCTGGCAGCTCACCCCGCTGACCTGCCCCCGCTGTCCGGGCCCCCGGGCGCGCGTGCCCGCCAACATCTCCGCCGAGCCCTGCGAGCACAGCGCACACGTACGCCGCTACGGCGACGCCAGCCCCGACCTGCTGTTCTGCGCCACCGCCCTGCACACGGCCTTCCCCGACGCACTGTTCGTGCAGGTCATCCGGGACGGCCGCGACGTCATCGCGGACATGATGGAGGACGAGCGCTCCCTGGCCTGGCTCAAGCCGAGCTTCATGA
The DNA here is from genome assembly GCF_056312425.1 of Nocardiopsis sp. TRM 82005. Lineage (NCBI taxonomy): Bacteria > Bacillati > Actinomycetota > Actinomycetes > Streptosporangiales > Nocardiopsidaceae > Nocardiopsis > Nocardiopsis sp. TRM 82005. The sequence goes on along the minus strand of NZ_JBWDTQ010000019.1, from coordinate 93,864 downwards.
AGCTGGACCACGAGTTCCCCAACCACTTCTTCGGGCTGGAGGAGGAGTCGGACCTGACCGCGTTCAAGGAGGGGTCCACGGCCGCCAAGTGCGCGATGCGGTGGCGGGGCGCGGTCCGCATGTCAGCACTGCTGCGCCGCTGCATCGGCGCCGAACAGCTGCTGACCCTGCGCTACGAGGACGTGCACGGCGGGGAGGTGGACACCTCCGAGCGGCTGCGGGAGTTCACCGGGGCACGGGTGTCGGCCTCGGAGCTGCTGACCGGGCAACCGTGGGGCGTGGGCTCCTGGCGCCAACGCCTGTCCCGCGACCAGTACGGGGACGTGCACGAGGTGGCGGGAGTGGAGCTGTCCCGGCTCGGCTACAGCTGATCCGGTGGGCGCGCGGAGCGCTGACCCCGGCCCCGGAGCTCCTCAGGCCGCACCGTGGGCGGTCATCAGCGCGTCGGCGGCGGCACGGGCCGTGCGCGCGGCGTCCGCCGCCCCGGTGACGTTGCGGGCGATGACGGCCCCCTCGTGCAGCATGGCCAGCGCGTCGCCGAGTGCGGCCGGGTCGCCGGCCCCCGCCCGCGCGGCGAGGCCGGCGTAGAGGTCGCGCAGCCATCGCTTCTGCTCCTCGGCGACCGCGCGGCCGGGGTGCTCGGGGTCGGAGAGCTCCGCGTAGGCGTTGACCATGGCGCAGCCGCGCGGGTTCTCCACGGCCATCCAGTCGTCCAGGGCCTCGAAGGTGGCGGCCACACCCGCGCGCGGGGTCTCGGCCCGCTCCAGGTAGGCCCCGAGGTGCTCGCGCCAGCGGGCGTCGCGGACGTGCAGGTACTGCACGACGAGCTGCTGTTTGGAGCCGAAGCGGTCGTAGATGGTCTTCTTGGTGACCCCGGCCCGCTCGGCGACCAGTTCCATGCCGACGGTGTTGATACCGCGTGTGTAGAACAGATCGGTCGCCACGTCCAGTACACGGCGCGCGGCCGGGGTCAGCGGTTTCGCCTCGGTGCTGCCCATGGTGTCCACCCTCCTTCTCCTCCTCCGGCTCACAGTGCTGCGTCCGGTGGCTACATTGTGAGTATACCGACCGGTATGTTTACCTCCAGGCATGGAGTCCACTAGAACACGTCCGCCCCGCTCCCCGCTACCCGTCCTGCTCGCCGCCGGGCTGGTGGTGATGTGGAGTTCCGGTTTCGTCGGTGCTGAGATCGGTACCGCGTACGCACCCGCGACGACCCTGCTGGCCTGGCGTTTCCTGGTCGTGTCCGCACTGCTGGCGGTGTGGTGCCTGTGGCGGGGGGTGCGGATGCCTCGGCGGGACCTGGCGGCGCATGCCGCACTCGGGCTGCTGTCACAGGCCGGGTACCTGTACGGGGTGTACGCCGCCGCGCAGGTGGGCGTCACCGCCGGGACGAACGCGCTGGTGGCCGCCCTCCAGCCGCTGGTGGCGGCGTCGCTGGCGGTCCCGCTGCTGGGTGAGCGGGTGCGGCCGCGCCGGCTGGTGGGCCTCGTGGTGGGGCTGGGCGGGGTCGGTATGGTGGTGGGCGCCGACCTGCTGCGGCCGGGTGCCGCTCCCTGGTGGGGGTACCTGCTGCCTTTCGGGGCGATGACCTCCCTGGTGGCCGCGACCCTGCTGGAGCGCCGCGTGCGGCCCGGAGGCTCCCTGGGGGAGGCCCTGGCGGTGCAGTGCGCGGTGAGCGCGGTGCTGTTCACCGGACTGGCCACCGCCACCGGGACGCTGGCCCCTCCCCCCGATCCCGGGTTCTGGTGGGCCGTGGTCTGGGTGGTGGTGCTGTCGACGCTGGGGGGCTACGGCCTGTACTGGATCAACTTGTCCCGCACGGACGTGACCCGGGTGTCAGCGCTGCTGTACCTGACCCCGCCCACCACGCTGGTGTGGTCCTGGTTGATGTTCGGCGATCCGGTGGGGACGGGCGCTCTGATGGGGATGGCGGTGTGCACGGTGGCCGTGGTGCTGGTGAGCACCGAGAGCACCACGGGAAACGTCGGTGGACGCGACGCTGTGCGCGGGTCCGGGAACGCCCCCTGGGGGCGGGCACCGCACCCGCCGCCCGTCCGGCGGCCTGGTGGGGACCCGCCGGACGGGCGGCTACGATGAGCGCATGCCGATCATTTCTTCGCTGTCAGTCATCGCCCTCGTCGCCGTGCTCGGGGTGGTCGCCGCCATCTTCGTCGGGGGCGCCGTCTATGCCGGGCGCGTCCGCCGCGACGGCATCGACGCCGTCCTGGACGGTGCCCGCAAGCGCCGGGAACTGCGCGACTAGGGATGTTCTCCGTGGAACGCTCCACGCTCGCGGTGACCGACTCCGCCGAGGGATGCCGAGGCATCCGGGAGACACCTCCTAGACGCCGTCGAACTCGTCGGGGTCGGGGCCGAACCGGCTGTCGGCGTTGAGCCTGACGACGCGGTCCATCTCCGCGTCGGAGAGTTCGAAGTCAAAGATCTGGAAGTTGGACCGGATCCGCTCAGGCGTCACTGACTTGGGGATCGCCACGTTGTCGAGCTGTAGGTGCCAGCGCAGGAGCACCTGCGCGGGCGTGCGCTCGTGGTCCTCGGCGATCTCGGTGATCGTGGGGTGGTTCAGGAGCTTGCCGTGGCCCAGAGGGCTCCACGCCTCGGTGACGATGCCGTGCCTGGCGTTGAACGCCCGCACGGACTCCTGGACGAGCAGCGGGTGCAGCTCGATCTGGTTGACCATGGGCGCGATTCCGCCCTCCTCCAGGACCCGCTCCAGGTGCGACGGCTGGAAGTTGGACACGCCGATGGCGCGGACACGGCCCTCGGCGTAGAGGCGCTCCAGCGCCTTCCAGGTGGGTACGTACTGGTCGCGCCCGGGCAGCGGCCAGTGAACGAGGTACAGGTCGAGGAACTCCAGGTCCAGGCGGTCCAGGCTGGCGTCGAAGGCCCGCAGGGTGGAGTCGTAGCCCTGGTCGGAGTTGGCCAGCTTGGTCGTGACGAAGACCTCGCCGCGCTCCAGGCCCGAGTGGCGCAACGCCTCACCGACCCCCTGCTCGTTGTCGTAGGCAGCCGCGGTGTCGATGCTGCGGTAGCCCGCGTCGAGCGCGGTGGAGACGGCGTCCTCCACCTCGTTCGGGGGCACCTGCCACACACCGAACCCCAGTTGCGGAATGCGTACTCCATTACTCAGAGTGAGCTCTGGAACTGTCATCTGCTTCATGTCTCTCATCCCCCGTTAACGCTGAACGGTCCTGCTTGCTCTCACAGCGTGCGGCCTTCCGCAGTCGCATACTGCCACGTCAGGACTCGTTGTCACCCCAGGTGCGCCGCAGTGTGCACGCTTTCGCCGCCCACGTCCGGTAGTGGACGGTGGCGAAGAACATCCCCGCGGGGGCAAGGACGGTCCAGCGGGTGGGAGCGGCCGCGGTGCCCCTCGCTCCTTCACTCGACTCACTGCCTGCCCCCGACCACGCCTCCGGCTCAGCGGCCCCTCTTTGTCTCCTACCGTTCCTCAACAGTGTCCAGGAGTGGGTCTTGGACCCACGTCCCGGAACCGCGCGCGTCCCGAACGGTGTTGGACGCGCTGGTCTCCCGCGTTCGCTGTTCCCCGATCCGGGCACGTGCATCGTGTGCACGCTCCGTGACGAGTGGGCGGGTTCCCTCACTCCCACGGCCACCCCCGGGCCGGGACCGCTTCCATGGAGATGACGGGAACAGGGGCGCGGGTCCAGGACGCGGTCACATACCACCGCCCCCGGCCGGTATCCAGGTGGAGGCGGTAGGCCACCGCACGATCAGCCTCCACCCGGTCGGCCCACTCGCCGCCCCGGTGGGCGAAGTCCACCCGGGACGAGAGCACGTACCTACCGTGTGGGGCGTTGGCCAGCTCCGCGAGCGGGGCGGGGAGCTTGATCGACACCCGCCCCTTGCGGGGTGATGCGGATCGTCTCGTTGCCGTACCGCTTGCCCGATTCACCATCGGCGGACAGGACGGAGCGTGTGGCCTCCCACCGCTGGCGCCACTCGGTTTCAGTCAGCTGCGCCTGGTCCATGTGGTGCCGGGCCCGGACCAGCCGCTTGCCGCCGCGTACCGGTCCTGGAGCGCGGCCAGGCGCCGGAACTTGGCGTGCCATTCCTGCCGCGTGCGGTACCCGCCCGGAGCCCGCCGGGTGCCTTTGTCCCCCAGAGGTTGGGGCAGCCGGTGCCGCAGGGTGTCGATGCCCGCATGGAGGCGGTGCGGACGGGCACGGTGGCCGCGCCGGACCAGGGCCCACTGCTCGTTGGCGGCCCTGGTGATCGCCCCGGCCCACCGCGAGGACGAGGCGGGGGTCAGTTCCCGTTTGCGGGCGGCCCAGGAGTCCCTGTCGTGGCCGGTGCCGTGGGCGCACCGGGCCGCCAGGTCCCTCGAGGCCAACGATCCCAGGTGCGCGCCCACGGCCCGCAGCACCGTCTCATCCCGAGCGGTCAGACCCTTGAGCCGGCCGCGTGTGGCGACCCCGGTGGGTGCGGGAGCGATGTAGGGGGCCTGGAGCGGCCGCGGCCGCCGCGTACCGGCCTGGGACACTCCCACCCCACCCCTGGCGGTGCGCGTTCGTTTCGGTGCCGTGTTCGACACGAACAGCAGCCAGGACCGGGGCGCCTGCCCCAGGAATCAGTGAACTTCCCCGCCCCGGTTCCTCCGGTGCCCCGGCGTGCTATCCGGGGGCAGCGGCACAGAGCACACGCCAGCACCCGAGCACGCAGTGCCAGAGAGCCATTCCTGTGTACTCGTGTGCACGTGAGTCACCTCCCACACCAACAACCCACAACCCACAACCCCGCCAGAATCAGCCTTCCACAGCCCGGAACTGCCGATAGGCTGCCCGGGCCAGGGCTGGAGGTGGGGCTGATGGGACGCGAACAGCGTGCCCGGGTCAGCGCTGACCTGGCGCGGGACCAGGCCGGGCTGGTGGAGCGAATCGTCGCCGAGGTGCACTCCGAGATCCCCGCCTACCGCGCACTGCACGACTCCCAACTGGTGGAGGTGCGAGCGATCACCGGGTGGCTGGTGAGGCGTTCGCTGGAGCTGTGGGTGGCCGGAGCGACCCGGCTACCGCCGGAGGACATGGAACGGCTGCGGGGCATCGGACGCTCCCGGGCGGCCGACGGTCGATCGATCGGCGCGGTGGTGCGGGCGCATCGGGTGGGGTCGGTGGCGGCGGTGCGGCTGGTATCGGAGTCCGCGGCCGGCCGGCTCGACGCCACCGACGTGTTCGCTCTGGGCGAACTGTGGCTGACCTCGATCGACCAGATCTCCGAGAGCCTGTCCGCGGGCCACTCCGAAGCCGTGCACCAACTGGACACCGACCTGGAACGGGCCCGCCGGGCCTTCCTGGACGATCTGCTCATCGGGCGGCAGGCCTCGCGCGGGGCGATCCGCGACCGGGCGCGGACCCTGGGCATCACACCTCCCGACCCCGCGGTGCTGGTGGTGGCCGAAGCCTGTGGAACCCCCGCCGACGGTGCGCCGCAACCGGCCACGGTGTCGGCGGGGACGGAGCTGCTCGGCCTGGGTGAGCCGGTGGGCGCCGATCCGCTGCTGACCACGCGTTCGGGACGGGTGGTGGTCCTGCTGTCGCCCGCCGACGCCGATCGGGTGACCGCCGTGATCGGCGGCCGCCCCTGGCGCGGGTGCGTGTTGGCGCCGCGTGCGCTGGCCGACATGTCGGCCGCCTACCGCCTGGCCGACGACGCGCTGGAGACCGCTCCGCCGCACGCGTTCGGTACCCGGGGACTGCTGGGGGACGCCGACGCGTGCGTGCTGGCGCTGCTCAACGGCGGTCCGGTCACCTCGGTGACGGTCCGCCGCACCGTACTGGGACCGTTGTTGTCGAAGGGCAACGCCCACCTGCTGGAGACACTGCGTGCCTACTTCCGCGAGAGCGCGGCGACCACGGCCGCTGACGCGCTGCACGTCCACGCGCAGACGCTGCGATACCGGCTGCGCCGGGTGCGGGAGCTGACCGGACACGATCCGAACCGGCCCTGGCAGCGATTCCTCCTGGAGACCGCCTGCGCCATCGCACCCTGACCGGCGTGGCCGAAAGCGGCCACCAGCGCGTCCCGCTCGGCAAAAGCACACGAAACTTACCCCCGGTTGGGGCGAGGTTAGGCGCCCGTCGGCGGTGGGTAGCCGAGACTGGCAGGCGGAGCGTGCCCTGGCGTGCGCTCCCAGCCGCGACACGAGTCACACCGACTGGAGGGGGACCAGACGTGACGACCTCAGACCACAAGCCCGGAGCGGCACCCAAGCCCAGGAGCAGCCAGCCGTGGCTGCACCAGAACGGAGAGGAGATCCAGGAGTTCGGGACGGTCCGCCAGTTCCCGATCGGGCTCTCCTACGACACGCGGATGTACTCCTGTCAGCGGCTCAACCAGGTGCTGTGTGACACGCGTATCCTGCACGACCTGTACAAGAAGCACCACTGGCTGATGCGGGGGCAGACCTTCTACCAGCTGCACCTGCTGATGGACAAGCACGCCGACGAGCAGACCTCGCTGATCGACGGCATCGCTGAGCGCGTGCAGACCCTGGGCGGTGTGGCCGTCGGCGACCCCAGGCACGTCGCGGAGATCACCAACGTTCCCCGCCCACCGAACGGCGCCGAGGAGGTGCCCGCGATGCTCTCCCGCCTCCTGGAGGCGCATGAGACCCTCCTGGAGGACTGCCACGACGCGGCCGCGCGCACGCAGGAGTTGGGAGACGACGGCACGAACGACCTGCTGGTGTCGGAAGTGGTCCGCACCAACGAACTACAGGCGTGGTTCGTGGCCGAGCACCTGGTGGACACCCCGCTGGTGCGTGCCTAGGGCGTGTTCTTCGGAAGGCTTTCGGGTCAGTGAGCGGCCGTCCGGGCCGTCTCTCGCAAGACGGTGTGCGAAGTCCAGCCTGGTCGTGCCCCACGAGCACGGAGGCGTAGCGGGAGGCGGCCCGGCGCCGCGGGCGACTGGAGCCGAAGGCTCTCCCTTGTGGGCGGTGGAGGGAGACGGGCGGCACCGGAATGATGCAAAGAACACGGACCTGGATCCCTGGGTGGTAAGCGGGCCGGTCAGCGCGGGGGCCGCTGACCGGCCCGCCGCTGTGAGCCGGGGCATCAGGAACAGAACTACAAACGCTTGCTGTCTGCCAGCCGTCAGTGCGGCGACCCACACAGGCTCCCCTCACCACATCACCCCAGAAGACCCGAAAAAGGGCCCTTGGACGCCTGTGTCAAGGGGTTGACGGAGAGCGCCACATTGGAGAAGGTCATGCAATCGGTTGCAGGAACATCTCCGAACTTTGGGAAAGCGCTTCCCATAGAGAGGGACCGCCCCCCATGATCCGCCGCAGCTTCCTCACCGCCTCCGTGGCCGCCCTCGGGCTCCCCCTGTGGGCCGCCCCCGCCTGGGCGGGCCCCTCCCACCGTTCCCCGCGCGTCTTCGTGGCGGGCGACTCGACCGCCTCCACCTACGCAGCCCGTGAGGCCCCGCGCAGCGGATGGGGGCAGGCCCTCGGACTCTTCCTCGGCCACGGCGTGAGCGTGGACAACCGGGCACTGTCCGGCGCCAGCTCCAAGAGCTTCGCCGACCTGGGCCTGCTGGACGGCCTCCTCGACGACATCAGGCCCGGCGACCACCTCCTGGTCTCCTTCGGGCACAACGACTCCAAGGACGAGGATCCCGAGCGCTACACCGAACCGTGGAGCACCTACCAACGGCAGTTGGGCGCCTACCTCGACGGCGCCCGCGAACGCGGCGCCCACCCGACCCTGGTCACCTCGGTGGAGCGGCGCCGCTTCACCGCCGAGGGCACGCCCCGCGAGTCCCACGGCGACTACCCGGCGGCCATGCGCGGGCTGGGCGCGCGCGAGGGTGTACCCGTGGTTGACCTGACCGCGCTCAGCCTCGGCCTGTGGGGCGAGCTGGGGCCGGAGGGCACCAAGACCCACTTCCTGTGGACGCAACCGGGTGAACACCCCAACTACCCCGACGGCGTCGAGGACGACACGCATTTCCAGGCGCACGGCGCGATCGAGGTGGCCCGTCTCGTCGCCGGCGAACTCAAACGGCTCCGCGCCCTGCCGCCCCGGCTCGTCCGCCGCCTCGGAGACCCCTTCCCCGATCCCGGCAGCGCTCTGACCTGGCCCGAGGAACGCCCTGTCTGATCCCCGACCCTCAGTCGGCCCATGAGTCGGTCAGCCCATGAGAAAGGGAGAACACCCGTGAGAACCCACCCGACCCCGCCCCGGGCACACACCGCGGTGCTGACCGCGCTGGCGGGGCTGTTCACCGCCGCGCTCACCACCGCGCTCACCACCGTGTCCGGCAGCGCGCACGCCGACACGGCCCCCTCCACCCGCCCCCACGGCGCGAAGGGCCCGGTGATCACCGTGGCCTCCGACGGTTCCGGCGACCACACCGGCGTCCAGGCCGCGGTCGACGCCGTGCCCGCGCACAGCCCCGAGCGCGTCACCATCCGGATCGAGGAGGGGGTCTACCGCGAGCCGGTGGTCATCCCCTCCGACAAACCCAACATCACCCTGGTCGGCGCGACCGGCGACCCGAGCGACGTGGTCCTCACCTACGACCGCGCCTCGGGCACCCCCAAGCCCGGCGGTGGCACCTACGGCACGTCCGGCAGCGCCAGCGTCGTCATCTCCGGGGACGACACGCACGCGCGCGACCTGACCTTCGAGAACTCCTGGGAGCGCGAGGAGCACCCGGAGATCACCTCGACCCAGGCGGTCGCGCTGCGCACCACCGGCGATCGGCTGGTCTTCGACAACGTGCGCTTCCTCGGCCACCAGGACACGCTGTACGCGAACTCACCCGACGTGGACACCCCCTCGCGGCAGTACTACAGCGACTGCTACGTCGAGGGGGACGTGGACTTCGTCTTCGGCCGGGGCACGGCCGTCTTCGACGGGTGCGAGCTCCGTTCCCTGGACCGGGGCAGCGACACCGACAACGGCTACGTGACCGCGCCGAGCACCCCGCCCGGCAACGAGTTCGGCTTCCTGTTCACCCGGAGCTGCTTCACCAGCGACGCCCCGGCCGGCACCGTCTACCTCGGCCGCCCGTGGGTGCCCAGTTCGAGCCCGGACGCCGAACCGCGGGTGCTGGTGCGCGACTCCTGGATGGGCCGCCACTTCCGTGAGGAGGGGTGGGTCGAGATGTCCTCCGGGCACGACTGGCGTCAGTTCCAGATGCGCGAGTACGGCAACTACGGCCCCGGCGCGCTGGTCACCGAGGACCGTCCGCAGATGGACCGGGAGGACGCCGCGCACCACACCGCCCATGCCTACCTGGCCGGTGACGACGGCTGGGACCCGGTACGGGAACGCCCGCGGCGGCCGGTGTGCACCGCGCGCGGGCGCTGACCCGGGTTCAGGAGGCGGTGACGCCCCAGCGGTGGCGGATGGAGCGGTCGGCCCAGTTGAAGAACACGTCGATGAGGATGCCCACGCACAGCACGATGACGACGTAGGCCAGCAGGCCCTCGGCGTCGTTGAACTGGCGCGCCTGGCTCAGCGCCCAGCCGATGGAGTTCTGCTGGTCGATGATGACCAGCAGTTCTCCAGCCATGAGCGAGCGCCAGGCGAAGGCCCACCCCTGTTTGAGGCCGGAGACGAACATCGGCAGGGCGGCCGGGACGATCAGCAGCGTGTACCGCTGGACACCGCGCAGGCCCATGGCCTGGCCCGCCCGCAACAGCTGCGGGGCCACGTAGTCGATCCCCGAGGTCAGCCCGCCCGCGATGGAGGGCGCCGCACCCAGGACGATCACGAACATGATGGCCGACTCGCTGATGCCGTAGAGCAGCATCGCGAAGGGAAACCAGACGATGGACGGCATGGTTTGCAGGCCCGTGATGAGAGAGCCGATCGCCACGCGCAACAGCGCGAACCGCGTCACGGCCAGGCCGAGGAGCACGCCCACGACCAGGGCCAGCGCGAAGCCCGTGAGGGCGCGGCGCATGGTGACCCCGAAGGCCTCCCAGAACCCGGTGGAGGTGATCTCGGTGAGCAGACGCGGCAGGACCTGGTCAGGTCCGGGCAGGACGTAGACCGGTCGCCATCCGCTCCACACCACCGCTTGCCAGGCCACGAGCACGATGGCCACGGCGGCCAGCTTGGGCCAGGTGGCCGCCCACACCCTGGCCGCCGTCCGCCCGGCGGTGGACCGGTCGGACTGGCGCGACGGCGCCATCTCCAGGGCGTCCAGGCCCTGGAGGCGGCGGTCCTGCACACTGGGATCAGCCGGCATGGCGCGACACCTCCGTGCGCAGCCGGTCGGTGATCTCGGCCGCCTGGGAGGAGATCTGGGCGGAGTCGATCCGTCGGGGCCGCTCACCCTCCACCGCGAACTCCTCGATGACGCGGCCGGGGCGGCTGGAGAGCAGGATGACCCGATCCCCCAGGCGCACGGCCTCGCGCACGTTGTGCGTGACGAACATGATGGTCAGCGACTTCTCCCGCCAGATCCGCTCGAGTTCGTCGTGGAGGATGTCGCGGGTCATGGCGTCCAGGGCGCCGAAGGGCTCGTCCATAAGCAGCACGTCGGCGTCCTGGGCCAGGGCCCGGGCCAGGGCGACGCGCTGGCGCATCCCGCCGGAGAGCTGGTGCGGGCGCTTGCGGGCGAAGCCGCTCAGGCGTACCAGGTCGAGCAGTTCGGCCACGCGCTCCTTGCGCCGGGCCTTGGGGACCCCGTTGACCCGCATGGGGATCTCGATGTTGCCGCCGATGGTGAGCCAGGGGAACAGGGACGACTCCTGGAACATCATGGCCACGCGGTGCCCGCCCGCGTCCACGGTCCCGGTGGTGGGCCGCGCCAGGCCCGCCACGAGCGAGAGCAGGGTGCTCTTGCCACAGCCGGAGGCGCCCACGACCGCGACGAACTCCCGCGCCCGCACCGAGACGGACATACCGTCGATGGCGGTCAGGGCGCTGGGGCCCTCCCCGAACACCTTGGAGATGTGGTCGATCTCGATGGCGGAGGTGCGCGCGGTGCTCGTACTGAGGCTCTCGGTCGTGGCTGTCACTGTTCCTCCTGGGGTCCGGCGACCTCGTCCCGCCCGTCCTCGCGGAGGAGGTCGTTGAGCGGGCCGAGGGCGTAGATGCCGTCCAGGTCGACCGGGTCGAGCAGGCCCACGGCCTGGGCGTGCTCGGCTCCGGCGGCCAGGGACGGGGCGATCGGGTCGACGGTGAAGGTCATGTTGTCGAAGGCCGAGGCGACGACCTCGGGGTCGGACTGGTTGCCGGTCAGGTCGGCCAGGTGGGCGGCGGCGGACTCCCGTGCGTCCTCGGGGCGGGCGTTGATCCAGTCGACGGTGTCGACATGGCCCCGCAGGAGACGTTCGATCTCCTCGGGGTGGGAGTCGAGGTAGTCGGCGTTGGCGACGAGGTGTGTGGTGACGAAGTCGCCGCCGGTCCCGGGCCACCGCTCGGCCTCGTCGAGCAGCGGTTCGCCCCCTGCCTCGACGACCAGGCGGCTCAGGTGCGGCTCGGGGAGCCAGGCGCCGTCGATCTCACCGAGCGTGAAGGCGCTCACGGTCTCGGCGTTGTTCTGGGGGATGACCGACAGGTTCCCGCCGCCCTCGGTGTCGACCTGCCAGCCCTGCTCCCGGGCGAACCAGCGCAGCGCCACGTCCTGGGTGTTGCCCAGTTGGGGGGTGGCCAGGGTGGTGCCGAGCAGGTCCTCGACGCCGTCGATGCCGGGGCGTACGACCAGGCCCGCGCCGCCGGAGGTTGATCCGGCGATGACACGCAGCGCGGCTCCCCCGGACTGCGCCCAGCCGTTGACGGTCGGACTGGGACCGATGAAGGCGGCGTCGATCTCGCCGGAGAAGACGGCGTTGATCGCGTCGGGACCCGCGTTGAAGGTCTGGGTGGAGAGCGGGGCGTCCTCGCCCAGGGCCTCCTGGAGGATGCCCTCCTCCACGCCCACCAGTGCCGGAACGTGGGTGAGGTTGGGGAAGTATCCGAGCATGAGACCGCGGTCGTCGCCCTGGTCGCCCACGGCACCGCACGCGGTGGTGGCCGCTGCGATGACCAGGGCCGCCGCGGTGGCGCGGAGCAGGGACCTACGCGGGGACATCGGGGATCCTTCGGGCTTCGGGTTCCGGACCGGCGAATCAAACTCTACTTAATGAGTAGGTTTTGTGGAAGTAGGACGTCCACGCCCCCTTTCCCGGGACGACCGGCCCAAACAGGAGGAGGCGTCGGCCAAGGACAGAGTCGCCACCACGGGAAAACGCAGCTCAGGCGACCGCACGGGGAGTGGCGTCCGCACCACGACTCCCCGGCGTCCCGTGCCGCCGCGCCCCACCGACCCCCGAAGCCCCTCACGGTGTGATGCGTATCACCAGCGATGGCCGGGTGTGTCGGGGCACCGACACAGAACGAGGGCGGCGGAGCCGGAAAGCTCCGCCGCCCTCGTGGCAGGAGTAGGTGTGCGGTGGGCCGGGACCGCGAGGAAGCGGGCCCGGACCCCGCGGTGTCACTCCTGTTCGGTGTCCTCGTCCGCGCTCTCGACGACGTTGCCGTCGCCGTCGACCGCCAGGACGACGCCCTGCCAGGACTCCTGGACGAACTCCAGGACACGCTCGTCGTGCAGCAGCTCGGCCAGCAGCTGGACGCGCTCGTCGTCGGCGTTCTCCTCCAGGGCGACCAGGCCGTTGGCGTAGGCCTCGACGTAGTCCTCGCCCTCGGGCTCCCAGGCCAGGACGTTGGACTCCTCGGGCAGGTCCGCCTCGATGGCGTAGTTGCCGTTGACGACCGCGGCGTCCACGTCGGCGATCGAGCGGGGCAGCTGCGCGGCCTCCAGCGGGGTGACGGTGATGTCCTGCGGGTTGTCGGTGATGTCCTTCTCGGTGGCGCTCTCACCGGCCTCCGGATCGATGCCCACCAGGCCCTCGGTCTCCAGGATGCGCAGTGCGCGGTTGAGGTTGGCCGGGTCGTTGGGGACCGCGATCTCAGCGCCCTCGGGCAGGTCCTCGATGCTCTCGGCGCTCTCGGAGTAGAGGCCCAGCCGCTCGATGTGGACGTCGGTGATATACGTGAACTCGGCGTCCGGCCCGTTGGCCACCCACTCGTTGAGGAAGGAGCGGTGCTGGAAGTAGTTGGCGTCCAGCTCGCCCTCGGCCAGGGCGGAGTTGGGGGTGTTGTAGTCGGAGATCTCCTCGATCTCCAGCTCCAGTCCCGCCTCCTCGGCGAGGTTCTCGTCGATGAAGGCGAGGATGTCACCGTGCGGCACGGGGTTCACACCCACCCGCAGCGCGTTCCCCTCGCCGCTGGAGTCGGCGGCCTGCTCGCTGGGCGCGCCGCAGGCGGCGAGCGCCAGTGTGAGGGCGGCTGCTCCGATGACGGCTGAGGTCGTGCGCATGGTGCGCTCCTTCATGATCGCGGATTGGAGGATCGCGGGGTCGCGGTCGCCGGTAACGATGACCGCGCGGCTCCCGTGGGATGCCGCAGGGCTGGCCAGAGCCTACCCGACCGAATTAGTAGGAATTATCCCTGCGCCTCGTCACCGCACGTGGGATCTGACACATCACCTGTCCCCCACCGCCGGGAAACCGCCGGTCACCGGCTCACGGAGGTGCCCCGGGCCGGGCACCTCCGCACGGCCCGGGGCACCCCGGCGCGGCCCCTCCCCTACCGCTGCGGGTCGATCTGGAGCTTGCGGCCCCGCCCCGCCCGGAAAGCGCCGACCGCGTCCCCGTAGTCGGCCAGGGCGAAGGTGTCGGTGACCATGGCGTCGGCGTCGACCACACCCTTGGCCATCAGGTCGACGGCCCGCCCGTAGCTGTGCAGGACGGCCATGCTGCCGACGACGGTGATCTCGTCGTTGTAGATCCGGAACGGGGAGAAGGAGGCGGTGGCCTCGGCCGGGGCCACGCCGAACACCTGGAAGGTGCCGCCCCTGGCCACCCGGGTCAGACCGTCCTCGACGGCCCTGACCACCCCGGTGCAGTCCACGACGACCTCCCAGCCGCGCCGGTCGAGGTCGTCGGCACCTGTGGCCACCGTGTCGGCGGCCAGGGATGCGGCCACCGCCAGCCGCTCGGTGTTGGGGTCCACCACGGACACGCTGGCCGCGCCCGCGGACCGCGCGAGCTGGGCCATGAGCAGGCCCATGGTGCCCGCTCCGTAGATCAGGTAGTGCTCACCCAGCCTGCCGGGAAGCAGGTCGAAACCGTGCACGGCGCAGGAGAGGGGTTCGATGAGGGCACCGTGGGAGAAGGGCATGGCGTCGGGCACGCGGTGGCAGGAGGAGACGGGCGCGGTGACGAACTCGGCGCAGGCGCCGTGCCCGGTGACGCCGATGGCGTTCCACCGCTCGCACAGGTTCCCGCGGCCCACGACGCACTTGGCGCACTCACCGCAGAACAGGGAGGGATCGACCGCCACACGGTCGTCCACGGACAGTTCCGTGACCTCCGCGCCGACCGCGACCACGGTTCCGGCGAACTCGTGTCCGGGAACGATCGGGTAGGGCGTGGGCTCGAACTCCCCGTCGATGATGTGCAGGTCCGTGCCGCAGATACCGACGGCGGACGGGGCGACGACCACCTCGCGGGGGCCCGGCGCGGGATCGTCCACCCGCTCCGTGCCGAAGCGGCCGGGTTCGCTGACGACGAGTGCGCGCATTACTTCACGGCTCCTAGGGACAGGCCGCGGACCAGCCAGCGTTGGGCGGTCCATCCGGCGATGATCACGGGCAGGGCCGCCATGGTGGAGGCGGCGGACAGACGGGCCCAGAACAGCCCCTCACCGCTGATGAAGCCGACGAGGAAGACGGGCACGGTGGCGGCCTGGGTCGCGGTGAGGTTGACCGCGAAGAAGAACTCGTTCCAGGCGAAGATGAAGCAGATCAGCGCGGTCGCCGCCACCCCCGGGGCGATCATCGGCAGGATGACGCTCCGCATCTCGGTGAGCCTGCCGGCACCGTCCATCCGGGCGGCCTCCAGCACCTCCTTGGGGAGCTCGGCCAGGAAGGAACGGATCATCCACACCGCGATCGGCATGTTCATGGCCGTGTACACCAGGATGAGGAGGCGCAGGTCGTCCAGGACGCCGATGTTGCGGGCCATGACGTACAGGGGCAGGATCATCGCCACCGGCGGCAGCAGCTTGGTGGACAGGAAGAAGAACAGCGAGTCGCGCCACTTGGGTATCCGGGCCAGCGAGAGCGCGTAGGCGGCGGGCAGGGCCAGGGCGACGGCCAACACCGTGGACAGCACCGAGGCCTGCAACGAGTTGAGCAGGTAGGGGGCGAAGTCGCGTCCGAGCACCGCCGAGTACTGGTCCAGCGTCGGCTGGAAGAAGAGGGTCGGCGGGTCCGTGGAGGCCTGCGACTCCTGTTTGAACCCGGTGAGGAACATCCACAGCACCGGGAAGAAGAACACCACGCCCACGATCCAGGCCAGGACGCCCAGCCCCGGACGGGTGTGACGGCGGCGGCCGCGTCGGGGCCCAGGCCCCGGTCCGGAACGGGGCGCGGCGGCGGCCGGCGCTTCGGTCACGCTGGTCACGACTCCTCCTCGAACAGGCTGGAGACCACCCGCAGCGCGAACATGGCGACGACAAGGGTCGCGACGACCACGATGACCCCGGCAGCGGCGGCCTCGCCGACGTCGAAGGCGCGGAAGGCCTGGAGGTAGATGAAGTAGGGCAGGTTGGTGCTGGCCTGGCCGGGGCCTCCCTGCGTGATCATGTAGACCGCGTCGAAGGTCTGGACGATGTAGATGGTGCCGAGCAGCACCGCCAGTTCCACGAAGCGCCGCAGCTGCGGGAACGTGATCCGGCGGAAGACGGTCCAGGGCCCGGCCCCGTCAACGTGCGCCGCCTCCAGCACCTCCGTCGACTGGCTCTGGAGGCCCGCGAGCATGATGAGCATCATGAACGGGGTCCACTGCCACGTCAGCACGAAGACGATGGACAGGAGCGGGGATTCGTTGACCCAGTCCGGACTGGCCCCGAGCGGTGAGAGCACCCAGTTGAGCAGCCCGTAGACCGGGTGGTACATGGAGGTCTTCCACAGCAGGGCGGCGGCGACCGGCATGACCAGGAACGGCGTGATCATCAGTGTGCGCACGATCCCGCGGCCCAGGAAGGTCCGGTCGAGCAGGAGGGCGAGGGCCAGCCCCAGGACCAGGGAGAGCAGGACGGCGCCGACGGTCAGTAGGACCGTGTTCATGACGGCGTTACGGAAGAGCGCGTCCCCCAGGACCCTGCCGTAGTTGCCCAGTCCGGCGAAGGAGCCGGATTCGGACCGCAGCAGGTTGCTGTCCTGGAAGCTGTAGTACACGGTGAACAGGAACGGGATCTGCGTCATCGCGATGACGAACAGCAGCCCCGGCAGGAGCGGACCCCTTCGGCCCCAGCGCTGTCCCCACGTGAGTTCCCCCGCGCTGGGTCCGCGCCGCGCCGTGTCCGGCGTGGTCTGAGCGGTCATGGACTTTCCTCGTGGGTGTCGGGTGGTGGGACGGGCCGGAGCGCTCTCCCCGGCCCCGCGCCGGCTCATTCGCGGTAGCCGCCGGACTCGGCGGTCTCCTCCGCGTACTCCTGGGACTTGCGCAGCGCCTCCTCGACGGACTGCTGTCCGGCGATGGCAGCGGAGATCTCCTGCGAGACCCGGGTGCCCAGGTCCTGGAACTCGGGGATCGCCACGTACTGCACACCGGTCCACGGCTGCGGGTGCAGGCCGGGCTGCTCGACGTCGACGTTGTCGATGGCCTCATAGGTGGGGTCGGCGAAGGCCTCGGCCGCCTCCTGGTACTCGGGAATGCCGTAGGTGGACACGCGCGCTCCCGGGGGGACGCGCTCCCAGCCCAGCTCCTCGCCGACGAGCTGGTGGTACTCCTTGGAGGTGGCCCAGGAGACGAACTCCCAGGCGGCCTCGGGGTCGGTGGAGGTGGCGGGGATCGACAGCGCCCACGCCCACAGCCAGCCCGCGTGCTCGGTCTGGTCGACCGGAGCGGCGACGTATCCGATGTCTCCGACGACGCTGCTGGAGTCGGGGTCCTCCAGGTTGCCCGCGGCGACGGTGGAGTCGTAGAACATGGCGGCGTCGCCCTGGGCCATGGTCGTGAGGCACTCGGTGAACCCGGCGTTGGGCGCGCCGGGCTGCCCGTACTCGCCCACCAGGTCGACGTAGGTCCGCACGGCCTCCCGGACCTCGGGCGAGTCCAGGTGCGCGTTCCAGTCCTCGTCGTACCACCGGCCACCGTGGGTGAGGATCGCCGTGTTGAGCGGGGCCAGGAGCTCGCCCCAGCCCGGGACGCCGCGCAGGCAGATACCGGCGACGCCCCCGTCCGGGTCGTCCAGCTCCTCGGCGAACCCGGCCACCTGGTCCCAGGTCGGGTTGTCGGGCATCTCCAGGTCCGCCTCGTCGAACAGGTCCCGCCGATACATCAGGAACGACGACTCCCCGTAGAAGGGCGCCCCGTACATCTCGTCCTCATAGGAGAGGGCGGAGCGCACGGTCGGGATGATGTCGTCGATGTCGTAGTCGGGGTCGGAGCCGTACTCCTCAAGGCTGAGGATCCAGTCGTTCTCCGCCCAGATCGGGACCTCGTAGGTGCCCACCGTGACGACGTCGTACTGACCGCCCTGGGTGGCGATGTCCTGGGTGACGCGGTCCCGGAGCTGGTTCTCCGGCAGGACCACGAACTCGACGTCGATGTCGGGATGCTCGGCGCTGAACTCGTCCGCGAGGGCCTGGATGTCCTCCATCTGGGGGTTGGCCACCGTGGCGACGGTGACGGTCCGCTGACCGTCCGACCCGCCTCCGCCTGCTCCGGCGCAGGCCGTGGCGAGAAGCGCCAGGCCGGTCGCGACGGCCATGACCGGGAGTCCGCGCCGCGTCGTGTGTCTGAACATGGTCTTCCTCCTGGGGGGACGGCTGCGGCCCGGGGGTCGGGAGCCGCGTTCCGCGGATGCCTTCGCTCCCCTTATATCCGCTCACATGAGCGGGAAGTTGAGCAGATGAGCACCGTGGAGGATCATTAAAATTGTGGCGGGCATCACGAGTCAAGCCACGATGCAACAATGAGCAACAAGGTGCTCATATGAGCGAAACTCTGGAGGATGCCAATGAAACCCGAGTTCCGACCAGCGGAACTCATCCGTGCCACCGCGATCGCGCGCAGGTACTACATCGCCGGAGAGTCGAAGATCCGCATCGCGGAGGACTTCTCGATCAGCCGGTTCAAGGTGGCGCGCATCCTCGACGAGGCCCGGGCGGCGGGCATCGTACGGATCGAGATCACCGAACCCGCCGAGGTCGACACAGACCTCTCCCACCAGCTGCGAAACGCCTACGGCCTCAAGGAGGCGATCGCGGTCGCCGACCCGGGCGGGGGGGAGGCGATGCACCGCGGACTGGGCCGACTCGCGGCCGAGTACCTCACCGAGATCCTGGAGGAGGACGACACCCTCGGCCTGGCCTGCTCGCGCACCCTCAACTCGATGACGCTGGCCCTGGACGGCCTCCCCCGGTGCACGGTCGTGCAGCTGACGGGGGTCCTCCCCGGCGGTGTGGAGGAGAACTCCGTGGAGCTGGTCCGGCGAGTGGCCAGCCTGGCGCGCGGCCCGGCCTACCCCGTCTACGCCCCGATCGTGGTCTCCGACGCCGCCACCGCCCACGCGCTGCGCGCACAGCCCCAGGTCGCCGGAGCCATGCAGCTCTACGGGAAGCTCGACAAGGCCGTCGTCGCCATCGGCTCCTGGTCACCGTCCCTGTCCCTGGTTCGGGACGCCCTCTCCCCCGCCGAGGGGGCCGCCCTCGACCGCGAGGGCGTGCAGGCCGAGGTGTGCGCCCGGACCGTGGACGTACACGGCATGCCCATGGCAGCGGAGCTGGACTCGCGGGTCATCGCCATCACCCTGGAACAGCTGCGCGACGTGCCCGAGGTCGTCGCGGTCGCCGGAGGCACGGGCAAGTCGCGGGCGATCCACTCCGTACTCAGGACCGGCGTGGTGTCCTCGTTGGTGACCGACACCACCACGGCCCGTACCCTGATCGAGTCGGCTGGCGGCTGACCCGTCGCCAAGCCCGCGTATCCGTTCCCCGAAGAAGCCCCTCACCCACACGGAGCCGATATGGCATTGGTCGCCGGAATCGACAGCTCGACCCAGTCCTGCAAGATCGTGGTCTGCGACGCCGACAGCGGCGAGATCGTGCGCGAGGCGCGTGCCCCGCACCCCGACGGGACCGAGGTCCGCCCCGACGCGTGGTGGTCCGCGCTGGAGCATGCCTCCTCCGGCCTGCTCGACGACGTGGCCTCCATCGCCGTCGCCGGACAACAGCACGGCATGGTCGCCGTCGACGAGCTCGGCTCGGTGGTGCGCCCGGCGCTGCTGTGGAACGACACGCGCTCGGCCGGATCGGCCCTGGAGCTGACCGAGGAGCTGGGCGGCCCCGCGGAGTGGGCCGGGACCGTGGACAACGTGCCCAACGCCAGCCTGACCGTCAGCAAGCTGCGCTGGCTGGCCCGGCACGAGCCGGACAACGCCGCACGCACGACCGGGGTGATGCTCCCCCACGACTGGCTCACCTGGCAGTTGACGGGGGCGCGGGCCGAGCCCACCACGGACCGGGGTGACGCTTCCGGAACCGGCTACTGGTCGGCGACCGAGAACGCCTACCGGCCCGACCTGCTGGCGCGGGCCCTCGGGCGCGAGATCCAGGTGCCGCGGGTGGCCGAACCCGCCGAGGCCGTGGGGCACACCCCCTCGGGCGCGCTGGTCGCCCCCGGGACCGGCGACAACATGGGCGCCGCCCTGGGCCTGGGGCTGCGCCCGGGCGACGCCGTGGTCTCCCTGGGCACCAGTGGGACCGTGTTCGCCGTCAGTGAGGGCCCCACGCAGGACCCGAGCGGCATCATCTGCGGGTTCGCCGACGCCACCGGCCGGTTCCTGCCGCTGGTGTGCACGCTGAACGCGGCCCGGGTGCTCAGCAGCACCGCCGAGATGCTGGGCGTGGACCTGGCGGGGCTGGACGAGCTGGCGCTGGCCGCCGAGCCGGGCGCCGAGGGGGTCGTGCTGCTGCCCTACCTGGACGGCGAGCGCACCCCGGTGCTGCCCGACGCCGCCGGCTCCCTGCACGGGCTGCGCCGCTCCAACATGCGTCCGGAGAACATCGCGCGCGCGGCGGTGGAGGGGATGCTGTGCGGACTGGCCGACGGGCTGTCCGCGATGACCGACACCGGCATCCCGGTCCACCGGGTCATGCTCGTGGGCGGGGCCGCGCGGTCGGCCGCCGTGCGCACGGTCGCCCCGACCGTCCTGGGCGCGCGGGTGGTCGTACCCCCGCCCGCCGAGTACGTCGCGATCGGTGCCGCCCGCCAGGCGGCGTGGGTGCTGGCCGGTACCGCCGAGCCTCCGGCCTGGGACATCGGCGCCCCGGAGGCCGCCTCCGAGCCCGTGGACCTGCCGCACGTGCGTGAGCGCTACGCCGAGGTACGCCGGTCCACCCACGGGGTGTAGGACCCGAAGGATCCGACCAGCCGCCCCCCTCCCACGGCCTCCGGAGCGTCGCGCTCTCCCACTCCCACCATGTGCGCTGCTCCTGGCCGCGGTGTCAGCCGAGGCGCCATGAATCATTCACCGCACAGAAACACCGAGTCCTTATGACGCGTCGCGTTCCTCTCTAGGATCTAGGCGCGTCAAGATTGACTTTCTCCCTCTCCTGGAAGAGGAGGAGTCCGACCGTCCCTGACAGGACGGTCCCGCTTACGCGGACTGCCTCACGACAGCGGTTTCCTGCTTCGTCGCCGACCGCGGAAGGGAGGACCCTTGCCTTCTGACACCAGCTCACCAGGCATCACCCGCGCCTTCGCGGGCTGCGACTCGACCAGCCGCAAGGGTGTTCCTGGCCGCTTTCACGTCCCGACCATGCCGGGTGCGACGGCAAGGGCACGTCCAATGCCGGGTACCCAAAGACAACGTGTCCAGCAGGTACCCGCACTCCGAGCACGTCTTGCCGCTGGGAAACCACCGGTCGACCACCACCAGCGCGCGACCGTAGCGTCGGGCCTTGCGTGCCGGATGTGTGGGGTTGGCGGCCTTCTCCCCCGTGGACAGGGTCGCGGAGTCCTTCACCCCCAGGACCGCACCGACCTCACTGCCGGACTCGTGCGCGGGTTCAGGATCAGCGGCCTCAACGGCGAAGGCCACATACCAGCGCCCGTCCGGCTCCCGCGACACGATCACCGCGGTCGAGTGCAGGTCCGCGAGCGCCACGTCCTCGAAGGACCGCGCCATCTTCAGCGGCATGCTCTGTTTGGCCGGGAACAGGCGCCCCTGGCGCAGACGGAACGCGCTGCGGGTGTAGCGCGCCGGCTGTTCGCCGTTGCGGTTCCTGAACCGGGGGTAGCGGGCGCGCCCGGCGAAGAGGCGCGCGAACGCGCTGTGCTGGTGGCGCAGCGTCTGCTGGAGCGGGACCGAGGACACCTGGGACAGGAAGCCCAGGTCCCCGGTTCTCTTCTACTCGGTCAGCGCCGCGTCGGTCTGCTGGTACGAGGTCTTCTTTCCCTGGGTGTGGTAGGCGCGGTGGCGTTGGGCGGGGGTCTTGTTCCACACCAGGCGCACGCACCCGAACGTGCGGCCCGGCTGGGCCGCTTGTCCGGGGTCCGGCTATGCCCGGCACTTGTACGCCGTCCTCACCCAGCGAACTTTGATCCGAGGAGAGGCATGTGTAAGGCAAAACGCGAGGAATGCGGGTTGCCTGCCCGAATTCCTGCCCGGCCTGAAGGCCGGGGCCTTCTCCGGGAGGACAGGTGAACGAGGAACCGATGCATCTTGTCCAGCGCGAGCACGAACGCGCCCTCATCCGTAGCCTCTACGCCGAGTGCTCGACGGGCAAAGGCCAGATCGTCCACATCACCGGACCGACGGCCTCCGGAAAGTCAGTGCTGTTGGACGACTTCGTCGGCCACGTGGCGGCCTCGGGAGGGATGCACATCCCCGCCAGCGGTGCACGCGGAGAACAGGACCTGCCCCTCGGCCTCCTCAACCAGATCATGGTCGCCGCGGGGCTGTCCCCCATCGCTCTGGAGGGCAAGCAGGCTCTGGAGCTTCCCCGGGCCGCTCTGCCGCCCTGGTTGGTCCTGCACCTGGAGGAGCTGTGCCGTGAAATGAGACGCACGGCCGCGGACACGCCCCTGACCGTGCACGTCGACGACGCCCACCTGGCCGACGTTCCCTCCGTCCGCTGCCTGCTGTACGTCCTGCGGCGCATGCGCCGGGCGTCGGTCATGACGGTCGTCACGGAGCGTCTGCCGACACGCGGATGCGCCGCCGAGTACCTCGCGGAGTTGGCGTGGCTGCCGCAGAGCACCCAGATCCGGCTCGCCCCGCTGGGTGAGGCGGACGTGCGGGAGTTCCTGTCCGGGTACTTCACCGAGTCCGATGACGGGGCCGCCGCCGACCTGGTGCGGATCACAGGGGGCGTACCCGGCCTCGTGAAGGCCGTGTTGGAGGACCACCTCGGCACCACGGGGCGCGTACCCCGGAACGGACCCCCGACCGGGCTCAAGCCGGGCGAGTCCTACCGCGTCGCCTTCGTCGAGTACCTGCACCGCCACGGGCCCTCCGCCACGGAACTGGCCAAGATCCTCGCGGTCATGAGCGAGACCGAGGCGCGGGGCGAGTCGCTTCCCTACCTCCTGGCCCGCTGGCGGGAGGCGGGGAGCACGCTGCAACGGCTCCGAATGGCGGGGCTCCTGGACTCGGACGGGTTCCGCCACCCCGAGGCACAGGCCGCGGTGCTGGATCTGATGGGACCCGACGAGCGGGCCGAGACACACCTGTGGTGCGCCCAGTCGCTGTACGAGCACGGCGCGCCGGCCGCCCGGATCGCGCGTCACCTGCGGGCCACCGAGTACGTGGCCGACCCGTGGGCGGTCCCGCTGCTGTGCACGGCCGCCGAGCAGGCCATGGCACACGGGGACCTCGCGTTCGCGATCGACTGCCTCACCTCCGCCTCGGCGTTCTGCACCGACGAGGAGGCCAAACCCCGGATCGCGCTGGCACTGGCCGCGGCACTGTGGCGGGTGGACCCCGAGGCCGCGGCCCGGCACCTTCTGCGGCTCACCGACAACGCTCTCGCCGGCCGGCTTCCCGCGTGCGAGCTGTACGCGCTGCTGCGCGGCCTGCTGTGGGCGGGGCACCGTGTGGAGGTGGAGAGGGTGCTGCGCGGCCTACCGGCGTCCGTACGCGGGGACCCGGAACCCACCGCCGCGGTCGAGGCCCGCATCACCCGGGCGGTGTGCGCGTCCACCCACCCGGAGCTGACCTCCCTCGTCCCCGAGCCCGGAGGCGTCGGGGCGCCCGGCGACACCCCGAGCATCGCCATCCCGATACTGCGGCTCAACGGGGCGGAGTCACTGACCACCGCCCTGAGCGGGGAGGACGACCGCTCCGCGACGGACAGGGCGGAGGAGGTCCTGACCAACGCCGGGCTCGGCGAGCACATGGTGGAGTCGGTGTTCGCGGCGCTCTTCGCGCTGATCTACACCGACCGGCTCGACCGGGCCGCCTACTGGAGCGAGTCGCTCGTCAACGCGCAGGACCGCTCCCCGCTCTGGCGCGGCCAGGCCCACATGCTGCGTGCCGGCGTCGCGCTGCGGACCGGTGACCTGGGCGTCGCACGGCACCACGCGGAAACCGCCCTGTCGACGCTGTCCATGCCCGGTTGGGGCGCGGTGATCGGCCTGCTGCTGGGAGATCTGCTCCTGGTCGCCGAAGCTACCGGCGACCGGCGGGAGGCCGCCCGTGTGCTGGCCGAGCCGGTGGCCGAGGATGTCTTCCGGTCCCGTTTCGGCCTGCACTACCTGTACGCCCGCGGTCACCACCACCTCAACGCCGGGCGGGTCCAGAGCGCCCTGGCCGACTTCTGTGTCTGCGGCGAGCTGATGACGAAGTGGAAACTGGACACCCCCTCCCTGGTGCCGTGGCGGGGCGGTGCCGCGCGGGCCCACCTGCGCCTCGGTGAGCTCCGATCGGCACGGAGGCTGGTGGTGGAGCAGGAGGCCCTGGCCGCCCCGGACCGCCCGCGCACGCGGGGCGTCGTCCTGCGGGACCTGGCCGCCGTCCTGCCGCTCGAAGAACAGGTGCCGGTGCTGGAGGAGGCCGTCCACGTGCTGGACCGCGCCCCCGACGCCCTGGAGGCGGCACGGGCGCGCCTGGACCTGGCCGACACGCGTGAGTCTCTGGGCGAGGGCGCCGAAGCCGTGTGCCTGCGTGCGAGGGCACGCCGTTCCCTAGCCGAGCACAGCGCTCCGCTGTCCGAGGAGCGCGGCGGATCCGTCCTCCTCCCCGCACCGGATGCGGGTGCCCGGGCCGGTGTCCGCGTACGCCCGCACCCGGCCGCGCCCGAACTCACCAGGGCGGAGTCCCGGGTGGCGGTGCTCGCCGCCAAGGGGCTGACGAACCGGCAGATCTCATCCAGCCTGCACATCACGGTCAGCACCGTGGAGCAGCACCTGACCCGGATCTACCGCAAGTTCGACATCACCGAGCGGCAGCGGATCTCGGACGTTCTCCCCCAGGACCGCGACATGGTGCGCTGAGCCCGTCCCCGTCACAGCGGTGCACGCGGCCGGCCGCGTGCACCGGGCGGGGATACGTGTCAGTCGTTGGCGGCGGCGCGGGATTCGACCAGCTCCTTCAGAGCACGGTTCATGTCGCGGAAGCCCTGTTCGGTGCGCTTCAGGGTGCCCTTGACCAGGGGGACCAGGAGGCCGGTGAAGGTCTCCTTGTGTGTCAGGGCGGTCCCGCCGCCGGAGGGCTCCAGACGGAACTCGTGCACGGCGCGGGCCAGCCAGGCGGCCCCGACGGTTCCCTCCCAGCACAGCGCCCGTCCGGGAACGACCTCGGTGATCACCGGGGTGTGGCTGCTCTTGCTGCCGTCGGGCAGGACCATCCGGAACGAGATGCGCTCACCGACGGTGGCCGTGCCCTCGACGGCGACGATGAGGGGGTTCCACTCCCGGAAGCGTCCCAGCTCGGACAGGGTCTGCCACACCTGCTCGGGTGTGGCGTCGATGGTCTCGCGGGTCTCAATGACGTGCATCGGGGCTTCCTTCGTTGGTACGGCTCCGCGCGGTGCGCGGCCGGATTCGGTGTCAGGGAGTGTTTCGGCCTAGGCCCGGCCGACGGATTCGAGCGCGGCGGCGCGGATGTCGGCGGCCAGTTCGCGGGCCAGACGGCCCGGCCCGTGGTCGACGAAGTAGAAGTGTCCTCCCGGCAGGGTGCGTCGGGTGAAGGCGGCGCTGGTCTCGTTCCTCCAGTCGGATACGGCCTCGGGCGGTGCCCAGGGGTCGGTGTCGCCCGCGTAGGCGGCCACCGGGCAGGTCAGGGGCACTCGGTCGGCGGCCGGCCGGTAGGAGCCGACCGCGCCCAGGTCGGCGCGGACCAGCCGCAGGAAGCGTCGGCGGAACTCGGGGACCTCGGCCACCCGGTCCGGCAGCCCTCCGCCCACGGAGTCCAGGGAGGCGAGCAGGGCGGCGTCGTCGAGCTCGTGGATGCCGCGGGTCCCGCTGGCGGGGAGGCCGGGCGCGGCCCGGCCCGAGACCCCCAGCCACAGGGGCTGGCGGCCCCGCGCGGTGAGGGCGCGCGCGGTCTCGAAGGCGACGACCGCGCCCAGGCTGTGGCCGAACAGGGCGAAGGGCCCCTCGGGTTCCCGCTCCAGTTCGGCGACCGCCCGCCCGACCATCCGCGGTATGTCACCGACGGGTTCCTCCGAGCGTCGGCGTCCGTGGCCGGGAAGGTCGTACAGGACCGGGTCCCAGTCCTCGGGAAGTTCGCGCGCGAGGGGGAAGAAGCTGGCCGCGGACCCTCCGGCGTGGTGGAACACGAACAGGCGCAGGTCGGCGTCCCGCTGTCCGCGGGGGCGTGTGAAGGGGGGCGTCATCCGGCCTGCCCCTGTCCGGACCGGGCCTGCACGGCCTCCACGACGCGGTCGGCCATGTCCTCGACGAGCGTGCCGACCGTCGCCTCGATGTCGAAGCCGTCCAACGGGAGTTCGCACCCGAAGCGCTGTTCGGCGCTGGTGAGCAGCGTCATCGCGGTGAAGGAGTCGCCGCCCACCTCCAGGAACCCGGTGGCGGGATCCACCGCCTCCTCGGCTTGGAGGACCGTGGCGCACTCGGCGAAGAGGAAGGCGGTGATCTCGGCACGGTCGGCGCCGTCCCCGGCGGCGGGGGCCTCCTCCCCGACCCGTGCCGTCGCGGGCGCCGCCTCGGGCCGGGGCTCGTCGATCCAGTAGCGCCGCCGTTGGAAGGCGTAGGTGGGCACGTCGGGGTCGAACGGGATTCCCGCTGGGCGCAGCGCCGCCATGTCCAGATCCGCTCCGGCGGTGTACAGGGCGGCCAGGGCGTCGAGGAAGGCGGCGGCGCAGGTGCCGGGCCCGGTGGTCAGCAGTGGGTGCGTGCGGCCGTTCCACTCCAGGGCGGCGGTGTGCTCGGGGGTGTCGGCGTGTTCGGCGACCGTGCGCAGGCCGAGGCCGGCGAGGGCCGCGACCAGCGCGGCGGCCGGATCGGTCCCGGGTCCGTCGCCGGGGACCAGTCCGGGCAGTGCCGTGGCCAGGGAGCGGACCGCCGTGGTGAGGGTGCCGGTGTCCCGGGTCAGCCGCAGGGTCACCGTACGGCCCACGGTGTCGTCGGGCTGTCCGGCTTCCAGCGCGGCGCGCAGGTTGGCGGCCAGTTCGGCGGCGTCGGCGCCGGTGGCGGCGATCCTGTGGGTGAAGTCCGCACGGCCGCAGCGCAGTGTGTGGCAGGCCGAGGCCAGGTGCTTGCTCTCGACCAGGTGGTCGCCGACACGCTCGACGAGCTCGGCCAGCGCGGCGCGGTCGCGGGCCGAGACGGTGACCAGTTCACGGCGGTCGGGTCGGGGTTGGAGATCGTGCGGGCGCGCGGGCGGCGCGGCCAACAGGGCGTGGGCGTTGGTGCCGCTCAGCCCGAAGGCGCTGACCCCGGCGACGGGTGCGTGGGTCGACCAGGGGCGGATCCGGTCGGGCACGTCCAGGTTCACCTTGTCCCAGGGGATGTGCGGGTTGAGGGGGCCGTCCTCGCTTCCGCGCGCCGCGGGGACGGCGCCGTTGCGGAGCATGAGGACGAGTTTGATCAGCGCGGCCGCGCCGGAGGCGGCCTCCAGGTGGCCCAGGCGGGCCTTGACGCTGCCGACCATCAGCGGTTCGTCCCGCTCGGCCCGGCCGTAGACCTCCTGGAGCGCGCCCGCCTCGATGGGGTCGCCCAGGGAGGTGCCGGTGCCGTGCGCCTCGACGTAGGAGACCTCCTCGGGGCGCAGCCCGGAGTCGGTCAGGGCGGAGCGGATGACCTCCTGCTGGGCGGGGCCGTTGGGCACGGTCAGCCCGGAGGAGGCGCCGTCGTGGTTGACGGCGCTGCCGCGCAGCACGGCCAGGACGGGGCGTCCCTCCCGTTCGGCGTCGTCCAGGCGCATCAGGACCAGGGCGCCCACGCCCTCGCCCCGGCCGTAGCCGTCGGCGTCGGCCAGGAAGGGCTTGCTGCGGCCGTCGGGCGCCAGGGCCCGGCTCCGGCACAGCGAGACCATCAGCTCCGGGGAGAAGATGGCGTTGGCGCCGCCGACCAGGGCGTAGCGGCACTCGCCCCGGCGCAGGCTCCGGGCGGCGTAGTGCAGCGCCACCAGGGAGGAGGAGCAGGCGGTGTCCACGCTCATCGCCGGGCCGGACAGGTCCAGGGCGTAGGAGACGCGTCCGGCCGCGAATGCGTGGCCGCCGCCGGTCCCGTAGTAGGGGTCGATGTCCTTCAGGTCGGCACCGCGTGCGAGCCGGTCGGTGTACTCGGCGGCCATGATGCCCACGAAGACGCCCGCGTTGAGACGGTCGCCGCGCCGGATCGCGATCCCGGCCCGTTCCATGGCCTCCCAGGAGACCTCCAGCATCAGGCGCTGCTGGGGGTCGAGGGCCTCGGCCTCGCGCCGGGAGATCCCGAAGAAGGCGGCGTCGAACCCGGCGGGGTCGTCGAGCAGGGCCGCCTTGGACACGTAGGAGGTGCCGGGTCGGTCCGTGTCCGGGTCGTGCACGGAGCGCAGGCCGACCCGGTCCTCGGGGAACTCGCGGGCGGCGTTGCCCTCACCGTTCAGGAAGTCCCAGTAGCCGTCGGGGGTGGTGAGGCCCCCGGGCAGGCGCAGGCCGGTGCCGACGACGGCCAGCGGGGCCCTGTCCCGCTCCTTGAGCTCACGTATCTGGTCCTTGAGCCTCCGGGTGAGTGTGAGTTGTTCCTCCACGAGGCTGCGCAGATCGTTCTCTTCCACGGTCTTCCTCACTCTTCGCTCATCAGCTCGGCGCGGGCGGCCGCGACGAGGTCGTCTGTGCTCAGCTCGGACAGGTTTCCGGCCGGTGCGTCGGTCCCGGGAGCGGGCGGCACCGGCGCGGGGGCCGCGCTGGGCAGCCGCTGGTCGACGTAGCGGGCCATCGCCCCGACGGTGGGATGGTCGAGGCCGACGGTGGAGGGCAGGTCGAGGTCGAGTGCGTGGGACAGGCGTCCGCGCAGGTCGATGACCATGATCGAGTCCATGCCCAGGTCGGCGAAGCCATCCTGGTCGGTGACACCGCCGGTGGATCCCATGACGTCCTCGGCCGCCTCCCGGACGGCGTCGCGCAGGAGTTCCAGGCGGTCCTCGCCCTCCGCTCCGGCGACGCGGGCGCGCAACCACCCGCGTTCCGACCCGCCGTCGGAGCCCGTGGCGGCTCCGGCCCCGACGAGTTCGGCGACCAGGTGGGCCGCCGGGTGGGAGCCCAGGCGTTCGGCGTAGCGGGTGAAGTCGGCGGCGACGGCCACCACCGCGGCGGTGTCGCCCGGGACGGCGGCCGCCAGTACGGGCCAGGCGTCCTGGTCGGTGAGCGGTCGCAGTCCGGCGCGTTCGGCGGCCGCACGCGCCTGGGCGTCGGCGGCCAGGCCGCCTCTGCCCTCGGGCTCCCAGGGGCCCCAGGCCACCGCGGTCGCGGGAACGCCGCGTGCACGCAGTGCCGACGCCAGGCCGTTGAGGTAGCCGTTGGCGGCGGCGTAGTTGGCCTGTCCCGCCGCTCCCAAGACCGAGGACACCGAGGAGAACAGCACCAGGGAGCGCAGCGGCTGGTCGGCGGTCGCCTCGGCGAGCCGGTCGGCGCCCTCGGCCTTGGCGGTGAAGACTCCGCGGAAGGCGTCCTCGTCCAACTGGTGGAAGGCGCCGTCCCGGGTGCTCCCGGCCAGGTGGAACACGTGGTGGAGGGGGCCGCCGGTGGTCGCCTCGGCCACCGCGCGGGCGCAGTCGCCGGGCTCGGTGACACTGCCCGCGACCACGCGGACGGTGGTACCGCCAGCGGTGAGCCGGTCGATGACCGCGCGGGCGGCCGCGTCGGGCGCGGAGCGGGCCATGAGGGTGATGTCCTCGACGCCGCGCCCCGCCAACCAGCGGGCCACGCTCAGTCCCAGCGCGCCCAGGCCGCCGGTGACCAGTGCGGTTCCGCCGTCAGCGACGGTCTCCTCTGGGTCGGCGTCCTTGGAGACGAGCCGTGCGGTGTGAACGCCGTCGGGGGTGACCCGCAGGCGGGTTCCCGTGGGCGCGTCCAGGCGCGCGGCCAGGGCCTTCGCCGCCTCCGCGCTCCCGGCGCCGTCGGCGAGGGTGACCCGGAGCAGGCGGCGGCCGGTGTCCTCGGCCTCCAGCGCGGTGAGCATGCCCCACAGGGCTTCCCGCACCGGCGCCTGCTCGTCGGCCCCGTCGGCCAGGACCGCGTAGGTCGTGCCCGTGCGCGCCTGGCGCAGGGTGGCGGCCAGGTCGAGGACGGCGGCCAGGCACGCCTCGGCCGAGGTGTCGGGGATGTGGGCGAACCGGGCGTCGACGACCAGCTCGCCGCGCGGGGCGCCACCGTCCCCGGTGACGGTGATCCCGGCCTCGGTCAGGGCGCCCTCCAGGTCGCTCCCGGCCCCGGCCCCGTGCAGGACCGTCGCGGTGGTACCCGGAGCGGGGGCCGCCTCGGCCGTGTCCGCCCGCCACTCGACGGTGTGCAGGTGGTCGCCGCGCAGTCCGCGCTGGAGGACCTCCCGGGGCGCGTGGCGGACGCGGAAGCGGTCGGCGGTCATGAGGGTGTCACCGTCGTCGGTGAACATGTGCAGGTCGGCGACCTCGACCCGGAGCCGTCCGTTGGGCAGCTCGGCGGCTTCGCGTACCCGCACGTGGCCCCACAGCTCGGCGCCGGGGCGGGCGCGGGAGGGGAAGGACAGCCGGTCCGCGGCGAAGGGGATCGCCAGCGAGGAAGCCTCGTCGGCGCGGATGTCGACCATGAACCCGGCGATGCTCTGGAAGCAGGAGTCGATCAGGCCCGGGTAGAGCTCGTAGTCGGCGGGGTCGTCGGGCAGTTCGGGAGTGCGGTAGCGCACGAGGGCCTCCTCGCCGCGGATCCAGACTCCGTCGATCCACCTGAACGAGGGGCCGAGGGTGTAGCCGAGGCCGCGGAAGTAGGTGTAGAAGCCCTCTCCGTCGATGTGGCGCTCGGCCTCGGAGACGAAGGCCGCGGTGTCCGGGCGCTCGGGTGCGGGCGTGTCCTCGTCGGTGGCGATCCGCGCCGACACGTGCTCCTGCCAGGTGGTCCCCCGGCCGCCGACCAGGCTCTGGACGCTGAGCGCGGGACGCTCGCCCTCGCCGACCACGAGCTGGACGTCGTAGCGCTCGTGGTCGTCGATGACCAGGGCGCGCGGGCACAGCAGGTCGGTCAGGCCCAGGGGCTTGCCGTCCCCGGCCAGGGCGGACAGCGTGGTGGCCAGGTGGGAGGCCGCCGGTGTCACGACCGTCCCGTAGAGGCGGTGGTCGGTGAGGTAGCGGGGGAAGTCCGCGGACCGGTGGAAGGCGAAGGCCCGACCGATGAGGGCCGGCGAGCGCACCTCCCTGCCCCAGTGCCGCACCTCCTCGGGCGTGTTCCCGCCGGAACGTGCCGTCCTCCGTTCGACGGCGGCCCAGTACGGGGTGGTGTCGAAGGGGTAGAGCGGGACGCCCTCCGCACGGGTGCGGGCGGCGGGCTGAAGGGCGTTCCAGTCGAGGTCCTGGCCGAGTTCGTAGAGTTCAGCGGCGGCGCCGAGCAGTACGTCGCGCTCGCCGGCGCCCCTGCGCATCGACGCCACCAGGGCGGGGCGGCCCTCGGCCGTGCCCGCTGCCCGCACCAGGCCGAGGAGCGTGCGCCCGGGGCCGATCTCCAGGTAGGCGTCCACGTCCTGGGATGCGAGGGCACGCGCGCCCTCGTGGAACAGGACCGGTCGGCGCACGTGCCGCCGCCAGTACTCGGCGGTGTACTGGTCGGGTCCGGCCAGGTCTCCGGTGACGTTGGCGATCACGGGGATCTGGGGCCGGGCGAAGTCCATCGGGGCCAGGACCTCGGTGAAGTCGTCGAGCATCGGCTCCATGAGGCGGGAGTGGAAGGCGTGCGAGACGGTGAGCGCGCGGGCTTTGGCTCCCGTCCGCCTGACCTGCTCGGCGAAGGCCTCCACCCTGTCGGGGGCTCCCGCGACCACGACCGACTCCGGGCCGTTGACCGCGGCCACGTCCAGGCCGGTGCCCTCGACCAGTTCCCGGACGCGGGTGGCGGGGAGCGTGACCGAGAGCATGGCGCCGGGCTCGGTGGCCTGCATGAGCTCGGCACGGTTGCGGATGAGGCGCATCCCGTCCTCCAACCCGAGGACCCCGGCGTGCACGGCGGCGGTGACCTCGCCGACGCTGTGTCCCATGACCGCGACCGCCTGGACCCCCCAGGACTCCCAGAGAGCGGCCAGGGCCAGTTCCAGCGCGACGAGCGCGGGCTGGGTGACGCGGGTCTGGTTGATGAGGCCGGGGTCGGCGGAGCCGAACATCAGGTCGGTGAGCGAGGCGCCGAGGGAGCCGTCCAGGGCCTCGTCGCAGCGGTCGACGACGTCGGCGAACACCGGCTCGGTCCCGTACAGTTCGCGGCCCATACCGAAGTACTGGCTGCCCTGTCCGGAGAACAGGAACGCCACGCGGGGTGCCCGGCCGGCGGCACGGCCCCCGTGGGGCCGGGCCAGGGCCTCGCGCAACCCGGCGGCACCGGTGCCGAGGACGGCGCGGCGTACGGGCAGGTGGGCGCGTCCGGCTCCGGCGACGGCGGCCAGGGCGGGTACCTCGTCGTCGGTGGCGGCGGCCAGGCGCTCCCGCCAGGCGTCGGAGAGGCGGTCGAGTCCGTCGGTGCCGTGCGCGGACAGGGGCAGTACCACCCGGGTGGCCTCGGCCGGGTCCGCCGGTGGGGCCGGAGGCGCCTCCTCCACGATCAGGTGGGCGTTGGTACCGCTGAACCCGAACCCGGACACCCCCGCCAGGCGCGGCCGGGAACCCGTCCTCCAAACGGTCGGCTCGGTGACCACGCGTGCGTTCAGCCGGTCCCACGGCACGTGCGGATTGGGTTCGGCGCAGTGCAGGCTGCTCGGGATCGTGCCCTCGCGCAGCGCCAGGACGGTCTTGAACAGGGCCGCCATGCCGGAGGCGGACTCGGCGTGGCCGATGTTGCTCTTGACGGAACCGAGCAGCAGCGGGCGCTCGGCCTCCCGGCCGCGTCCCAGGACGTTCCACGCGGCCTCGACCTCGATGGGGTCGCCCAACGAGGTCCCGGTGCCGTGCGCCTCCAGGTAGTCGACGTCGGCTCCGCTGACCTCGGCGTCGGCCAGTGCCGCGCTGATCACGGCCTCCTGGGCTCGTCCGCTGGGGGCGGTCAGTCCGGTGGAGGCGCCGTCCTGATTGACGGCGCTGCCGCGCAGCACGGCCAGGATCCGGTCGCCGTCCCGCCGGGCGTCGGAGAGCCGTTTGAGGACCACGGCGCCGCAGCCCTCCGCGCGGCCGAACCCGTCGGCGTCGGCGGAGAAGGTCTTGCACCGGCCGTCGGGGGCGAGCATGTGGGCACGGCTGGTGGCGGCTGTGCAGGTCGGATCGGTGATGACGTTGGCGCCGCCGACGATCATCCGATCGGACTCGCCGGTGCGCAGTGACCGCACGGCCAGGTGCAGGGCGACCAGGGAGGAGGAGCAGGCGGTGTCGACGGCGAACGCGGGCCCGTTGAGTCCGAGCAGGTAGGAGATGCGTCCGGCGGCCGCGTTGAGCGCGGTCCCGGTACCGAAGTAGGCGTCCACCCCGTCGGGGCCGCCGCGTTCCAGGACGCGGGCGTAGTCGGAGTTGGACAGCCCCACGATGACGCCGGTGCGGGTGCCGCCCAGCACGGACGGAGGGGTGCCCGAGTCCTCCAGGGCGTGCCACGCCGACTGGAGTAGCAGCCGGTGCTGCGGGTCCATGCTCTGGGCCTCGCGGGCGGGGACGCCGAAGAACGGGGCGTCGAACCCGGCTATGTCGGAGAGGAAGCCGCCCCGGTCGGTGGTGAGGCCGCCCGGGTCGAACTCGGCGCCCTCCCACCGGTGGGCGGGGATGGGCGCGGTCGCGTCGCGGCCGTGGCTGAGCAGGTCCCACAGCTGTCCGGTGTCGTCGGCGCCCGGGAATCGGCCGGCCATGCCCACGATGGCGACGGGCCCGCCGGCCCCCGTGGTGGTCGGCGCCGCCGTCTCCCGCTCGCCGCCGGTGCGCGCTGCGGCGCGCGGAACCGGTACCCGCGGCGCCGCGGGTTCGGAGCCGTCTCCGCGGATCCGCCCGTACAGGTGGGCGGCGAGCCGCTCGATCGTGGAGTGGTCGAACACCTCGGAGATCTCCACGGTCACGCCGAGCTCGGAGGACAGCCTCTGGACGAGGTCGACCGCCATCACAGAGTCCATCCCCAGGTCGTAGAACCCGGTGTCGGTGCGCAGCGCCCCGGCGTCGGCGTGGCCGAGGACGTCGGCCAGGACGGCCGCGGTGTAGCGCCGGGTCTCGTCGACGCGGGTGCGTTCGGGCACGGCCATGATGCGGGAGGCTGCCTCCGCGTGGGCCCTGCCCTCCTGGCCGCGGGCTGGTGCGACCTCGTTGAACAGGGCGCGTTCGCGCCGTGCGGCCATGACCCGGGTGAAGCGGTCCCACTCCACGGGACAGACCAGCAGGTGCGGGTCGCCTCCGGGGCCCCGTGCGGTCAGGGACGCGGCGCCCCGGGCGGGGGCGATGTCGCTGAGCCCGGTGTCGGCCAGGGCCGCGCGGGACTCCCCGTCGGCCATGCCGTCCAGGCCCCAGAGCCCGAAGGCCAGGCTCACGGCGGGCAGCCCCGCGGCGGCCCTGTGGGCGGCGAGGGCGTCGATTCCGGCGTTGGCGGCGGCGTAGGCGGCGTATCCGTCGCTGCCCCACTGGGCGGAGGCCGAGGAGGCCAGGAGGAAGAAGTCCGGTGCGTGGTCGCGGCTGAGCAGGGACAGCCACCAGGCTCCGGAGTACTTGCCGCGCAGGGCCGTGGCGAAGTCCTCGGCGCCGATCAGTCCGATCGGGCGCCTGGGCAGGCTGCCCGCGCAGTGCACGATGCCGCCCAGGGCGGGCATGGGGCGCAGGGCCTCTCCGGCGTGCGTGATGACCGACGGGGCGTCGCAGTCCGCCGCGAGGTAGGAGGCCTCGACCCCGTCGCGGCTGAGCCGGTCCAGGAGGCCGACGGCGGCGGCGCCGAGTTCCTCGCCCGGGCGGCGTCCCAGGAGCAGAAGGTGTCGGGCGCCGCGTTCGACGAGGTTCTCGGTGACGGCGCGGCCGACTCCGCCGAGGCCGCCGGTGACCAGGTAGGTGGCGTCGGGGCGGACCGGCAGTTCCGGATGGTAGTCCTCGGGAGCGGGCACCAGCCGGGGCACGAGGGCGGCGCCGTCCCGGACGGCCGCCGTGTCCTCGCCGCGAACGTCCAGGACCAGGTCCAGCAGGGCCCGGGCGTCGTCGGGGGCGGATGCGGCGGGCAGGTCGACGGTTCCGCCCCACACCTCGCCCAGTTCGAGGCCGAGGGAGGCCGCGAGTCCGTTGAGCAGGCCGTGGGGCCCGGCGACGACGGTCTCGGCCCCGGTGACGCGGCGGCTGGCCCGGGTGAGGACGTGGGCGCGGTCGCCGGGTACGCCGCGCGCGGCCAGGGTCCGGACCTCCTCCGTGACCGCGGCGCACAGCAGCGCGCCCTCGTCGGCGATGTCGCGGTCGGCGTCGGGGGCCTCGGGCAGGGGACGTGCGGTGTGGGCGAGGAGCAGGGTGACCGGTCCGGCCTCGGGCAGGGGACCCTCGCTCCAGCCCGGGGGAAGCTGGCCGCTCCCCGCCGGGCCGAGGACACGGCCCGTGAGACCGCGTTCGCGGGCGGCGGTGAGGACCTCGCGCAGGGTGTCGGTGTCGTCCCCCGCGAGGACGAGCGTGCGGCCGGTGTGGTCGCCCTCGTCTCCGGGGCCGGCCTCCCGCCAGCGCAGGCTGTGCGCGGGAACTGGTGCGTTCCCCGCCTCCTCACCCGGCGTCTCGGCCTCCGCCACGGGGGCGGCCTGGACCTCGGGCGCGTGCCGTTCGCGGTGCCAGGGGTAGGCGGGCAGATCGGCCACGTTGCGGGGCAGGCCGGTGAGGCCGGGGTCGGCGGTGTTGCCGGGGTCGTCGACGACCTCCACCAGATCCGAGCCCCGTCCCTCCGAGACCGCCCGCAGGGCGGCCTCGGCCTGGGCCGGGTCGGTGGCGCGCACACGAGCGCGGACGCGGTGGCGGAACCGGCCCTCGGTCAGGGTGTAGGCGAAGGCCGCGTATCCGGCCTGGTCCCCGGGCACCTCGGCGATCAGGGCGGCGGCCATGTCGCGCAGTGCCTCGGGGCCGGCGGCGGCCAACTCGAACCCGGGGACGTGCTCGGGGGCCCCGGGCCGCTCCGTGTCCGGTTCGGCCGGGCCGACGATGACGTGGGCGTTGGTGCCCGACATGCCGAAGGAGCTGATCCCGGCGTAGGCACCGGTGCCGCCGCCGGCCCAGGGCAGGGTCTCGGTGGGCAGGACGATGCCGGTGCCCTCCACGTCGACGCGGGGGTTGAGGGTGGTGAAGTTGGCCAGCGGGGTGACCTTGCCCCGGTGCAGGCAGGCGATGGCCTTGAGTACACCGGCCACGCCCGCGGCGGCCTCCAGGTGGCCGATGTTGTTCTTGAGTGCGCCGACCCGCAGCGGCGCGCCGCCGTTGGAGCGGGCCAGGGCCTCGGCGATCGCCTCCATCTCGATGGGATCGCCCAGGGAGGTCCCGGTGCCGTGCGTCTCGACCAGGCCGATGTCGGCGGGGGTCAGGCCCGCGTTGGCCAGGGCCTGTCGGATGACGTCGACCTGGGCGAGGACGTTGGGCGCGGTGAACCCGGTGGAGCGGCCGTCCTGGTTGACGGCGGAGCCGCGCAGCACGGACATGACGCGGTCGCCGTCGGCGACCGCGCGGTCCAGGCGCTTGAGCACCACCACACCGCATCCCTCACCGCGGCCGAAGCCGTTGGCGCGGGCGTCGAAGGCCTTGCAACGGCCGTCGGGGGCCAGCGAACCGGTCCGCTGGATGGTGCGGGTCGAGCGCGGCGACATGATGACGCTGACTCCGCCCGCCAGGGCGACGTCGCACTCACCGGTGCGCAGCGCCTGCGCGGCCTGGTGCATCGCGACCAGGGAGGAGGAGCACGCGGTGTCCACGGCGATCGCCGGGCCGGTCAGGCCCAACGCGTAGGAGACGCGCCCCGCGGCGAAGCAGTGGCCGCTGCCGGTGGACCAGTAGGCGTCGGCCTCGTCTCCGCTCCAGTCGCGGTAGTCCTCCTGGCTGCCGGTGATGCCCATGTAGACACCGGTGCGTACGCCCGTCAGCCGGTCGGGCGGCAGCGCGGCGTGTTCCAGCGCCTCCCAGGCCACCTCCAGCAGCAGCCTGTGCTGGGGGTCCATCGCCCGGGACTCGCGGGGGCTGATCCCGAAGAAGCCCGCGTCGAAGTCCAGGACCCCGTCCAGGAACCCGGCCCGGTCGACGGTGGAGTCCCAGCCGTCGGCGAAGGGCGCCCTGCGGGAGGCGGGCACGGGGCCCACGGCGTCCCGACCGGTGCTCACCAGGTCCCAGAGTCCGTCCAGGTCGCGGACGCCGCCGGGCAGGCGCATCCCCGCGCCGACGACGGCCACGGGCTGGTCGTCCTTCTCCTGGGCGAGTTGGGCCTTGAGCTGTCGGATCGTGTCCATCGCACGGCTCAGGGGGGTGGGGCCGCCCGGCCGTCCGCTCGGTTCGTTCATCGCGTTCGTCCTCGGGGTCAAAGGTTCAGGCGGAGGTGGTGAGGCGCTCGTCCAGCACCGCGGCCAGGGCCTCGGTGCTGCCGTAGGTCCACAGCAGGGTCGGCGAGAGCTTGAGGCCGAAGGCGACCTCCAGCCGGTTGCGCAGCTCCAGGCTCATCAGCGAGTCCAGGCCGAGCTCCTTGAAGGGGATGCGCCGGTCGATGGCCTCGGACTCCATGCGCAGGACGCGCCCGGCCAGCTCCCGCACCTTGGCCTCGACCAGGCCGGGCCGCTCGCCGGGGTCGGCCGCCAGCACACGGACACGGAACTCGTCGCCCTCCATGCCGCCGCTGGTGGCACGGTCCTTGAGCATTTCCCAACTGGGCTGGGCGGCGGTCTCGGGGTAGGCGTCGAACCAGCGGCGCAGGTTCAGGGGCACGTACCCCGTTACGGGGGTGTCGGCGTCGAGCAGCCCCTCCAGGGCCCGCCACGCCTCGGCGGCGGTGAACCCGCCCATGCCGCGGTCGGCGAGCCGGTCCCCTCGGTTGGCGTCGGCGGCGGCCAGGCCCACGTCCGTGAACGGGCCCCACTGCACGCTCAGCGCGGGCAGGCCCCGGTGGCGGCGGGCCACCGCCAGGGAGTCCAGATAGGTGTTGGCCGCCGCGTAGGCGGCCTGGCCGACGTTGCCGACCAAGGCGGCGGCCGACGAGAACAGCAGGAAGAAGTCGAGCGGGTCGTCGCCGGTCAGGGCGTCCAGGTGACGGGCGCCGTCGACCTTGGGGCCGATGACGCGTTCGATCGCCTCGGGGGTCAGGGTGTCGATGGTGGCGTCGTCGAGCACTCCTGCCGCGTGCACGACACCGCACAGCGGCGTGCCGTCCTCGCGCAGTTCGGCCAGGAGCTTCCCGGTGGAGACGGCGTCCGTGACATCGGCGGAGACGACGGTGACCCCGGTCCCGCGCTCACGCAGCGCCTCGATGCGCGCCCGGGCCTCGGCGGTGGGCCGCGACCGGCCGACGAGGGCGAGCGCGCCCGCTCCCCTGTCGGCCATGTGCTCGGCCAGGGACAGGCCCAGCGCGCCCAGGCCGCCGGTGACGAGGTAGCGGCCGTCGGCGCGCAGGCGCCCGCCCGGCATCGCCTCGGGGGTGATGGAGGTGACGGTGTCGGGGCCGGTGAGTACGATCTTGCCGACGTGGACGCCGCGCGCCATGTCACGAAGCGCGTCGGCGGCCTCCGCGAAGGGCCGGGTGGTGTACGGGAGCGGGGTGAACGTCCCCTCGCACACCGCGGCCCAGACGCGGTCGAAGAGCCGTGCGAAGCGCCCGGGGCGCCGGGACATGAGTCCGGCCAGGTCGACCGCGGAGAAGGACACGCCCTTGCGGAACTCCGAGAGGTCCAGGGAACGGCCCTGGTAGATGTCCTTCTTGCCGACCTCGACGAACCGGCCGTCCTCGGCCAGGACCCTCATGCCAAGGCCGATGGCGGCGCCGGAGAGCGAGTTGAGCACGACGTCCACGCCGTGCCCGCCGGTGGCCCCGAGTACTCCGTCGGCCCAGGACAGGTCGCGTGAGTCGAAGACGTGCTCGATCCCGGACTCACGGAGCATCCGCCGCTTGTCCTCGCTGCCGGCGGTGGCGATGACGTGTGCGCCGACCGAGTGCGCCACCCGCACGGCGGCCTGGCCGAGGCCGCCCGCCGCCGAGTGGACCAGCACGGTCTCGCCCTCCTCCAAGCGGGCCAGGTCGCACAACCCGTACCAGGCGGTCATGGCCGCCAGCGGCAGGGTGGCGGCCTCGGCCTCACCGAGGTGGTCGGGGAGGGCGCGCACGTGGTCGGCGCGCAGGGTGACGTGTGAGGCGATGGCACCGAAGACACAGGCCACGACCCGCTGTCCGGGCTCGAAGCCGGCGACCCCCTCGCCGACCGCCGTGATCCGCCCGGCGCACTCGCCGCCGAACAAGTCACCGCCGCTGGGATCGGGGTAGGTGCCCAGGGCCTTCATCACGTCGATGAAGTTCAGCGCCGACGCGCTGACTTGTACCCGTACCTCTCCGGGGCCGGGGTGGTCGGCGGTGAGCGGTCGGAACACGAGCCGCTCCCACAGGCCGGGGCGGTCGGAGGTGAGGCGGTGGGGCCGGCGCGGCGTGGCCCATGCGACGGGAACCGGCTCGCTCTCGTCGGGTCCGCCGGTCAGTCGGCCGACGAGGCGCCGGTCGGCGCGCAGCAGGACCTGGTCCTCACCGTCGTCGGCGAGGAGTTGGGCGACCGCGTCCGCGGCCCGGTCGGGTCCTGCCACGTCGATCACCCGCGGGGACAGTTCACCGTGCTCGCGGCGCAGCACACGGGCGAAGCCCCAGTACAGAGCGGCGCCCGGATCGGGGACCTCGGTGGGGGCCGCGGCCTGAGCGGCGTGGGTGAGCACCGTCAGGCGGGGAGGGACACCGCGTCCGGCACAGGCGCGGACGGTCTCGGTCAGCTCGGTGAGCCCGGCCCGCTGGGCGTCGAGGCCGCGCGCGGCGCTCGGGGCGACGTGGACGACCGCGTCCGCCGGGGTCCCGGCGACACCGGCGGCGCCGCGTGCCCGGTGGACGGTGGCTCCGGCCGCCTCCAGCGCGCGGACCAGGTCCTCGGTGCCGTCGACGGGGTCGCCGACGACCGCCCAGGTGGCCGTGCCCGCGGGGTCGGGGGCGGGGGCGGGACGGTCGAGGTAGGTCATGCGGTGCAGGCGTTCGGTCTCGGCGCCGCGCTGCTCGGTCCCCCGGAGGGGGCTCAGGCGTAGTCCCCTCATGGTCATCAGGGGGCGCTCGTCGTCGTCGAACAGGGTGACGTCGAACAGGTGGGTGCCGCGCCGCACGGTGTGGCTCCACCCGGCCAGGACCGGTTCGGCCAGCTCCTGGTGGAGGGTCACCCGGTCGACCCCGGTCGGGACGACCGTGGCGTCGTCTCCGCACAGCGCGAGGGTGACCTGGAGGGCCCCGTCCCACAGGGCGGGGTGCAGTCCGTGGGGGCGCGCGCCGACCCGGCCGCGCCCGTCGAGGCCGAGTCTGCCCAGCGCCGCGGTGTCGTCGTGGCGCAGTTCGGTGATGACGCGGAAGGCCGGACCGTAGTTGAGGCCGCGCGCGGCGCAGGCGCCGTAGAAGGCCTCGACGTCGGCGGGGCCCGCGGTGCGCAGGGCCTCGGGGAAGGGGGCGGCCTGCTCGTTCCGTGCGGAAGTGTGGTGCGCGCGTGCGGTGGCGTGGGTGGTCCATCCGCTGGCGCCCTCGGGCAGGGACATCAGCGTGAAGCTGCCTCCCTCGGCGACGTCGTCGCGCCACAGGGCGGCCAGGCGGACGGTGTCGTCGGCCAGGGTGAGGTCGCTCAGGAACCGCACGTCGACCAGGTCGCGGGGCAGCGCGCCGCCGCGCGCACGGGCGGTGGCGAGGGCGAGGGCGAGCATGCCCGCGCCGGGGTAGACGACGGCGTCGTGGACCCGGTGGTCGTCGAGCCAGGGCTGGTCGCGCACGTCGAGGGTGATCTCGCCCTGCCAGGCGTCCTGTTCGACGGTGAGCGGGGACAGGGTGAGCTCGGTTCCGCCTCCGGTGCGCCTGCGGGCCTCGGGCACCCAGTAGCGGGTGCGCTGCCACGGATAGGGCGGCAGGTCGGTGCGCGCGTCGTCGGGTACGTGCGCCACGGGTTCCAGCCCGCTGGTGTAGGCGCGGGCGAACGCGCGGGCCAGGTCGGTGGTGGTACCGCGGTCGCGGCGCAGCGTGGTCAGCACGCTGGCGTCGGTTCCGTGCTCGCCGACCAGCCCCTCCAGGGCCATGGCCAGGACCGGGTGGGCGCTGACCTCCACGACGTGGGTGACACCGTCGTCGAGCAGGGCGCCGACCGACTCGGCGAAGCGCACCGGGCGGCGCAGGTTGGCGATCCAGTAGTCGGCGTCGAGTTCGGCGCCGGTGAGTACGCGTGCCTCGACCGTGGACATCATCGGCATGGCCCCCTCGCCGGGCGCCACGTCCGTCAGCTCCCGGAGCAGGTCCCCGGAGATCTCGTCCACCTGGGGGCTGTGCGAGGCGTAGTCCACCTTGACCAGGCGGCAGTCCACCCCGTCGGCCTCCAGCAGCTCCTTGAGCACCAGGACGGAGTCGGACTCGCCGGAGAGCACGCACGAGGTCGGTCCGTTGTTGACCGCGAGGGAGACGAGCTCCTCGAAGCCCTCCAGGGAGCGCTGGGCGCTGTCCCTGTCGAGCTCGACGGCCATCATGAGCCCCTTGCCCGCGATGGCGCGGACGGCGGCGCTGCGGCGCGCCACCACACGGGCCGCGTCCTCGTAGGACAGCGCTCCGCTGACGGTGGCCGCGGAGACCTCGCCCTGGCTGTGGCCGACCACGACGTCGGGTTCGACGCCGGCCGCGCGCCACAGCTCGGCCAGCCCGACCGAGGTCGCCCACAGCACGGGCTGGAGCACGTCGACCTGGTCGGTCCAGGCGGTCCCGGCACCGCCGGTGATCACCTCGGCGAGGTCCCAGTCGACGTGGGCGGCCAGGGCACGCCCGCAGCGGTCGACGGTCGCGCGGAAGACGGGGGCGTGCTCGTAGAGTTCCCGCCCCATGTCGGCCCACTGGGAGCCCTGGCCGGGGAAGACGAACGCGACGCGTCCGACGGGGCCGGGGTGCCCGGTGAGGACGTCGGCGGACTCCTCGGGATCATGGGTGCCGCCCGCGAGGGTACGCAGCCCCTCGGCCAGGTCGGCGGGGTCGGTGGCGATCAGTGCGGCGCGTACCGACAGGTGGTCGCGGCGCCGTGCCAGCGCCCCGGTCATGCCGGGCACGTCCAGTCCTCCGGTGGCCAGGGCCTCGGCCAGGTCGCCGGCGCGCTGGCGCAGCGCGGCCTCGGAGTGGGCGCTGAGCGCGGTGAGGAGGGCGGGCACCGGCTCGGCCGTACCAGGCCGTGCGGT
Organism: Nocardiopsis sp. TRM 82005; assembly: GCF_056312425.1. NCBI lineage: Bacteria > Bacillati > Actinomycetota > Actinomycetes > Streptosporangiales > Nocardiopsidaceae > Nocardiopsis > Nocardiopsis sp. TRM 82005. The sequence continues at coordinate 51,820 of NZ_JBWDTQ010000019.1, read as the reverse complement.
CTCGGGCGCGCTGGTGAGGACGGCGTGGGCGTTGGTGCCGCCCCATCCGAAGGAGTTGACCGCCATGTGCAGGGGCTCGTCGCCCGGCAGTTCGAGCGGGGAGCGCACCGGGGCGATGTTGAGATCGTCGAAGGCGATCTCGGGGCTGAGGGTCTCGGCGTGCAGGCTGGCCGGGACGGTGCGGTGCCCCAGCGCGAGGATGACCTTGACCAGTCCGGCCAGGCCCGCGGCGGCCTCCAGGTGGCCGATGTTGGTCTTGACCGATCCGATGCGCAGGGGCCCGGCCCCGGGCGATCGGGTGGTGCCCAGGACGTGGCCGATGGCTTCGGCCTCGATGGGGTCGCCCTTGGGGGTTCCGGTTCCGTGCGCCTCGACGTAGGCGAGCCGGTCCGGAGACAGGCCCAGGTCGCCGTAGGTGGTGCGCAGCAGGTCCTCCTGCCCGGCCGGATTGGGCGAGGCCAGGCTGTCACCGCCGCCGTCGTTGTTGACCGCGGTGCCCGCCAGGACGGCATGGATCCGGTCGCCGTCGGCCAGGGCGGCGTCCAGGGGCTTGAGGTGGAGGGCGACCACGCCCTCGCCGCGCACGAACCCGTCGGCGTCGGCGGAGAACGCCTGGCACAGGCCGCGGTCCGACAGACCGCCGAAGTGCGTCAGCCCGATGGACACGTCGGGGGTGAGGATGAGGTTGACGCCGCCGACCAGGGCGGAGTCGATCTCGCCGTGCCGGATGGCCTGGGCCGCCAGGTGCAGGGCGACCATGGCCGAGGAGCACCCGGTCTCGACGGTCATGCTGGGGCCGGTCAGGCCGAGGAAGTAGGACACGCGGGCGGCGATGACGTCCGGGGCGTTGCCCACCGCGCTGTGCTGCGTGGCCGGGGCGCCGCGCTCCTTGCGCAGGAGCTCGTAGTCGTGCCAGGAGGCCCCCACGTACACGCCGCAGCGAGTGCCGCGCAGGCGGCCCGCGGTCTGCCCGCCGTCCTCCAGGGCACGCCAGGCGGCCTCCAGGACGAGGCGCTGCTGGGGGTCGATGTCCCCGGCCTCGCGCGGGGAGATCCCGAAGAACACGGGGTCGAAGTCGCCGACGTCGTCGAGGAAGCCGCCGACGGCCTGGACGTGCTTCTCCGGGTCGAGCTGGGCGGTGGCGTCCCAGCGGTCCGCCGGGACCGGACCGATGGCGTGGCGGCCCTCGGTCAGCATGTTCCAGAGGGCACCGGGGTCGGGTGCGCCGGGCAGGCGGCTCGCCAGGCCCACGATGGCGACCTCGCGGGTGTCCTTGTCGTGGTCCGCTGGGCTCAAGGGGTTCCTCCAGTGGCGACGGGGCCGTTGTACAGCGGCCGGATACGCATCAGGCGACGGGTCAGCAGGCCGAGGAGGGAGGACAGTCCCCGTCGTCCGGCGTGCTGGCACAGGGCGGTGAGGGTGAGCAGGCGCGTCTGCCGAAGGTGGTGGGGCGCGCCGTGCACGTCGTCGAAGGCGTAGACGCTCAGGCCGGTGTTGAGCACCGAGGCGTCCCGCCAGTCACGGCAGGGGATGATCTCGTCGCGGGTACTGGCCACGTAGGTGACCGGCATACGCAGCGCGGCGATCTCGTCGGGGGCGAGGGCCAGTTCGTCCAGCCGGGCGGCCAGGTCGTCGTGGCTGACGCGGGCCGCCCGGCTCAGCGCGCCCCGGGTGATCCGGGGCATGCCGGCGCGCGCGTCGGGGTCGGTGAAGAAGGCCCGCAGGGGCGCGCCGACGGTGACCAGGCGCCGGAGGCGTTCGTCCCGCGCCGAGCACAGCATGGCCAGGTGGCCGCCGAAGCTGGGCGCCACGGCCAGGGTGTCGGCCGCGTCGCAGTCGTCGGCGACGGCGTCCATGATGGCGGTGTAGACGTCCGCCGCGCCCCTGGAGTAGGGCACCTCGTTCTCCCCCACGCCGGGGAAGTCGGCGATGGCGATGGCGCAGCCCAGCCTGCGGCTCAGCCCCAGGAAGCCGCTCCACTGCTCCTTGAGCGCGACGATGCCGCCCATCATCACCACGAGGGGCGCGCCGGCCTTGGGAGGCCGGGAGAAGAGGAAGGACACCTCGGCCTCACCGACCCGGGCGGTGCGCTTCTCCCCCGCGCTGGTCTCGGCCAGCCAACCTGCGGTGGCGGAGGCGGCGCTGCGCGCCGCGGAGGCCTTGGCCGGGGTGTCGGCGCAGGGGAAGCGCGCCAGGACGTACAGGTTGGCGGCCTCGGGAGCGTTGCCGCTCTCGTGGCGCTCGGCGGCCAGGCGGGACCACTCGGTGACCCACCCGCCCTCTCCGACGCCGTCCAGGTCGTGGATCCGGCCGAGCGCCTGCTCGATCTCGGCGGCGCTGAGGCCCATGTGCCGGGCGTGGAGCCGGACGAACTCCTTCGCCTCGTCAAGCGCGCGCATACAGGTCCTCGGTGTCCATGTCGTGGGGGGCGTTCAGGACGCGGTCGAGCAGGCGGTACTTGAACGGCAGCCGGTTGATGACACGCAGCCGGGTCCGCCGCATGACCGTTCCCGCGGTCGAGGAGTGGGCCAGGGCCGCCTCCTGGAAGCGCTGGAACCGGGTGACCATCGTCTTGTGCTTGCGCCGTTCGGCGGTGACCGCGTCGAAGGCGTCCGCGGGGAGCGCACCCTCCCTCTCCTTCAGCGCGCGTGTGATCACCGGGCAGAAGTACACCGCGTCCTGGATGGCGAGGTTGACGCCCTGGCCGAGGATGGGGGTGCAGGTGTGGGCGGCGTCGCCGACGAGCAGCAGGCCGTCGCGGCTCCAGGTCTCCATGTCGGTCGTGAAGATCTCCAGGAAGGACGTGTCCTTCCAGGAGGTGATGTGCTCCTCGACCAGGTCGGTGAGTTGTGGGGCGACCTCCCCGATCCCCGCCTTGAACGCCTCCAGGCCTTGGGCGCGCACGTCGGCGAGACCGCGTTTGGGCAGGTTGTAGCCCACGCGCAGCAGATCGGGGAAGGCGGGCAGGATCACCAGGTGCCTGTCTCCGGAGGCGACGAGGTTGCCGTCGTGCCCCCAGTCGTCGGGACGCGGCAGCTTGAACCACAGGAAGTCGCGTTCCATCGGCTGAACGTCGGCGGCCAGGCCGGAGAGCTTGCGGGTCTTGGAGAAGCGGCCGTCCGCGCCGACGACGAGCCGGGCGCGCACCTCCACGCGCTCGTCACCGCGGCGCAGCACACCGCCACGTACTTCGCCGTCCTCCTCGACCAGGCTGGTCAGGTTGGACTGGGGCATGTACGTGAAGTTCGGGTACTCGGCCGACTTGTCCAGGAACGCGCCGATGAGGGCGGGTTGGGGGATGTCGATGGGTACGGCCTCGATGGGGAAGCGCCGGTAGTCGATGTGCATCACGCGGCGGCCCTTCTCCCACTGCCCGATGCCCGTCATCTCGACGAACCCGTGCTCCCGCAGGGCCTCCTCGAAGCCGAGCTCGCGCAGGGTCAGCACCGAGCGGGCGGCGATGGTCTCGCCGCGGAAACTGCGCTCCAACGTGGACTGCTTCTCGGCCAGGACCACGTCCACCCCGGCTCGGGCCAGCAGGTGCGCGAGGAGCCCTCCGCCGGGGCCCGCGCCCACGACGAGGACGTCGGTGCGCACCGTACTTCCGCTCTCGCGCGTCGTCATGTCCAGTTCTCCAGTCCGTGTTTGACCTCGCCCAGCAGCTCCGCCGCGAGGGCGCCGTCAACGACCCGGTGGTCGAAGGTGAGGCTGAGGGTGAGCACCGGTCGGACGGCGACCTCTCCGTCGCGTACGACCGGGGTGTCGGTGATGGTGCCGATCCCGAAGCCCCAGGTCCCGCCGATCATCGGCAGGATGGCGCGCACCGGTTCGTGGCCCACCGAGGTCACTGAGAAGGTGCCCTGGAGCCGGGCCCGGCGCCGGGGGTCGCGCAGGACGGCCTTGTAGAGCATGCGCACCAGCGGCAGGGGCAGGCGCTGGAGTCTGCGCACCTGGGCGAAGGGGCCGTCCGGTGTGGCGTCGTCCTTCTTGTGGTCGTCGATCACCCTCTGGATGTCGGCGACGCCGAGGTCCTGCGCGGACTCCACGGATCCGGAGAGCACGCAGCGCTGACCGTCGACGGTCTTGTCGAACAGGACCTTGGCGTGCACGTCCTCGATCGTGGCCAGCCGGGGGCGCAGGCCGTCGCGCAGGACCGTACGGGCGTCGCCGTTGGCCGCGATCGCGTCGGCGGCGGCCTTGACGACGTAGCTGACGTAGCTGGTGCGCTCGGCCGCGGCCTCACGGTCCCGGCGCAGCTCGGTGACGTCGACGTCGGCCAGGAGGTGGACGTGGCAGGTGTTGCGGGCGTCGCGCAGGAACGCGTAGGTCTGGCGGCGCTGGGCGGGGATGCCCCGCAGGGGTGTGCTCACTGGTCGGCTCCGTCACGGGCGGACACATGGGGGTCCAGGACCGATGCCATGTCACCGAGGGTCCGGGCACGTTCGAACGCGTCGTAGTCGAGTTCGGCGCCCAGTTCGCGTTCCAGGTAGACGAGCACGCGCAGGGCGTTGACCGAGTCCCAGCCCTCGACGTCCGCCAGGGGCGTCTTCGGGGTCAGGCCGTCCTCGTCGACGTCCAGGAGGTCGGCCACGACCTCGTTGAGCAGTTCCTCAGAGCGCATCGATGATCTCCTCGCCTTGGGTGATGGTGATCCAGGCGGGAAGCGGTGGGGGCTCCGCCAGGTCGTGGTGGAAGGTACGGGGGCCGCCTGCGGCGCCCGCCTCGTCGGTCACGTCGGTGAACCCCGCCTCCGGGTAGAAGCCCGCGAACTTCGCGTTGCGGTCGGTCCGGGCGAAGGAGGCGACGACCGCGGGGGCGCCGTGGCGGAGCGCGGCGCGCAGGACGCTGCCGACGATCGCGTGCTCCACGTCGCGGGAGAAGACCCGGCAGCTCATGACGATGTTGCCGATCTCCCAGGCCCCGCCGTCCCCGGGGAGCAGGGCCAGCGCGGCGATCAGCCCGTTGTCGCCGAACCGGTCGGTCAGGCGGGCGGCGTAGAAGCCGCCGCCCCGGGCGGTGATCCGTGCGACCTCCTCGGCACCGTAGCGGTGGCCGGAGAGGTTGAACTGGTTGGTCTTGGCGAACAGCTGGACCACCCGGGCGGAGTTGAGGTCGTCCAGGGGTTCCAGGGAGAGCTTGGACTCCAGGGCGTGCAGGTAGCTCTCCAGGTTGTCCGACCCCACCCGCAGCTGCTCGCGGCCGGTCTGGGCGCGGTACATGTCGGAGCGGCCGCGGTCCTCCTGTGTGAGCCGCAGCAGGTCGACCCCGGCGGCGCGGGCGACGAACAGGGCGTAGCCGCTCGGGTCCGCGGGCATCTCGGGGACGGTGACCTCGGGCAGCGCGTGGCGCATGAGCTCGCGTTCGGCGGGGTTGTCGTCGACGAACACCATGGAGTCGGCGCCGATGTTGAGTCCACGGGCGAGTTCGGCGACGTTGTCCGGTTTGGGTCGCCAGTTGGCGTGGACGGCGACCAGGTCCTCACGGGAGAGCACCATCTCGGGGTGGGTGGCGATGGCCTCCTCGGCGACGGCCTGGTCGTTCTTGGAGCTGACCGCGAGTACGACGCCCTGGCGGCCGAGGTCGCGCGCCATCCGCTGTAGCTCGCTGAAGGCGGACCCGGGATAGGCGCCGCCGACGCGGACGCCGCCGACGCCGTCATCTCCGACCACCCCTCCCCACAGGGTGTTGTCCAGGTCCAGGACCAGGCACTTGCGGGCCAGTCCGAGCTCGGCGCGGGCCACACGGGCCAGCTCCTCGGCGTAGGCGAGCAGGAAGCGGGGGGAGAACGCCTGACTCGCGATGTGACGCATGCGGTCGTCGGCCGCCACGGTCGGGGTGTCGAGGCCGGAGGTGTCCAGGACCACGACCGAGGCGTGGCCGGCGGCCAGAGCCAGGATGTCGGCGTTCATCCGGTGCCAGGCCGAGGCCAGGCGCGCGCGGCCGGCGTAGTCGACGTGGCGCGCGCGGGCCAGCGGGGACAGGGGCACGGTGTTGAGGACGACGGTGCCGCCGAGGGCGCTCCGGCACGCGCGCGCCCACTCCCCCAGTTCGGCGGCGAACCCGGCGCAGCGCTGCTCCACCTGGTCCAGGTCGAGGGGGTCGGCCACAGCCGACAGGACGGCCCGGTCGTCGAGCAGGCAGCTGACCACGCGGGGTGCCAGCTCGCCGAGTTCGGGTGCCCCGGTGAGGATCTCCAGCTGCCACTGGTCGAATCCGGCTGCGCGTGTGGCGGTGGCGACGCCCTCACGGGCCAGGGCGGCGACGGCCATGGGTGGCAGCGGATCGATGGTGGAGCTGGCGAGAAAGGCGATCCGGGTCTCGCGGAAGGAACCGGACTCGGTGAGCGCGACGCGCTGTTTGGCTCCGCCGACGAGGCGCCCGGCTGCCTCCAGGTCGAGCGGATCGGTCAGTTCGGCGATCAGCGCTCGGACCCGGTCGGGGTCGGTGCCCAGGCCGGCGCGTTTGAGGGCACGCAGTTCGGCGATCGGGCCGCGGCGCTCGGTGGTGCTCAACGGTCCCCACCTCCGTCCCAGCGCAGCGCCATCCCCGAGACGACCCACTTGGAGGACTCGATGGCGGTGAGCAGTACGCGTTCGCCGTGGCTGTCGGAGGTGTCCGCGATACGGCGCAGCGCCCGGTTGAGCTGGATGAACGGCAGGGCGTTGCCGTTGTTTCCGGTGTCGGCGACACAGGAGACCGCCTGCTCCGGGCGCACCCCCATGTGTTCGCGGATGCGTTCGGTCATCACACCGTTGAGCTGGGGGGTGAGGACGTGCTCGACCTCGGCGACCGGCCAGCCCGCGGACGCCGCCAGTTCCGTGAGGACCTCGGTGGCCAGGCCGGGCACGTTGGCCTCGATGGCCTTGTAGTCCTCCTCCGCCATCGGTTCGGGAACCGGGTCGCCCTTGGGTCCGGTGATCGTGGGGGCTCCCTCGGCTCCGTACCAGCGGACCAGCTGGGCCGGTTCACGGCCTTTGCCGACAGTGCGCAGGATCATGTGCTCGGTGGCCAGCGCGGGGCCCTCGCCCTCGGCCTCGACCACGGCGGCTCCGGCGCCGTCCCCGAACATCGCGAAGTTGACCATCCCAGCGGGACCGAGCTCGCGGACCGCCTCGTCGCTGGAGGGCATCAGCCTGCGGCAGGTGTCGGCGCCGATCACCAGGCCGCGTCCAGCCCCCGACGCCAGCAGGGCACGGGCCGTGTAGAGGCCCTGGAGGGCTCCGGCGCACCCCGACATCAGCTGGAAGACGGGCAGGTCGTTCAGACCGAGCCGGTCGGCGACGAGGTTGGCCGTCGACGGCATCAGGTGGTCGGGGGAGGCTGTGGCGAGGATGAGGAAGTCCAGGTCGCCCGGCCCCACGGTGGCCGAGTCCATGGCCTGCTTCCCGGCGTCGGTGGCCAGTTCGCCCGTGAGCTTGGGCACCCCGTCCGGACTGTCCGGATCGCACAGGTACCGGGCGCGGTTGCCAGTGATCCGCTCGAGCCACCGCTCGTGCAGCCCGAAGCGTTCGGCAAGGTCACGGTTGGTCACGGGGGTGCCCGGCAATACCTCGCTCAGGGCTTTGATACGCATTCGACTCTTCCCATAGAAGTGGTTTCACCCGACGGTGACTAGGAAGTTCAACATTGAATAAAACACAATGTGACCCTCGCCACTCTGCTGGAAGCCGGAGCGGCTGTTTTCCGGGTCAACCCCCCGGAAACTGCCACGGCCTCTCCGCCATCAGTGACGACATTAGAGACACAAAGGGCATAGCAACCACCCCTAAACCAACACTGGGAACCCCTAAAAGACCCCTAAAACCACAAGGACAGAAAGCGACAGCACGACAACACACGGTAGGTTCCATATTTGCTTCCGAGGAGCGCCTCCGCTTTCCCAGAAGTGTTACCCGAAGTAGCCCCCGTACTGCGCAGCGCCCCTGCCAGCGAGTCGCCCACGGGTCACCCCCAGCAGTCGGTGACCGCTCATGCCCTGGGGCACTCCCCCAACCTCGGGGCATGGTGACCCTACGCGTTCACCGCCTCACCGCACCACGAACACGAGAATTCCGACACCGGCCGGAACGTGCCGCAGACCCACGCGGCGGAACCCCCAGGAATCCACACCGCGCACAGTTCGTGTTCGCACGGACACGCGCCACGGCTTCCGCGAATCGGTCCGCACCGGCGCCACCGCCGTTCTCATGAAGAAACAGGCAAGGAGAATTCTGTTTCGCTTATCCCGCGCGCCATCTCAGCGGCACCGCATGTACCGGGTCCGAACCGCGGTGTTACCCCACCGAAACAGAAGCCAAGAGTTGAAGCGCGTCGAAATCCGGTTGATCCTCGAAGTACCGCGTAGGGAAACCTCCCCCTTTTTTCGGTACCCCGTACCCGGTCCTGCTGGGGGGGCTGCACCCCGCAGGTGCACGGGGGGCATGGTCGCTCACGCCGAAAGGCCGACCACGGCACTAGCCTGTCGACCGCACCCAGCATCCGACGGAACACGGTGACCATGAACGACGTACAGCTTCGCCGACTCGGCCGCTCCGAACTGCGCGTCTCCCCCCTGTGCCTGGGCGGGAACGTCTTCGGTTGGACAGCGGACGAACACGCCTCGTTCCGGACCCTGGACGCCTACACGGCCGCGGGCGGCAACTTCGTCGACACCGCCGACGCCTACTCCGCCTGGGTGGAGGGGCACCGGGGCGGCGAGTCCGAGACGGTCATCGGCCGCTGGCTGGCCTCCCGCGGGCGCCCCTCCGACCTGGTCATCGCCACGAAGGTCAGCCAGCACCCCGACTTCCCCGGCCTGTCCGGACCCAACGTCAAGGCCGCCGCGAAGGCCTCCCTAGAGCGGCTGGGCGTGGAGGCCATCGACCTGTACTACGCACACTTCGACGACACCGAGACCCCACTGGCCGAGAGCGCGCGCGCCTTCTCCGAACTGGTGGACGAGGGCAGGGTCCGCTACGTGGGCCTGTCCAACCACGGCCCAGAGCGCGTCCGGGAGTGGCTGGACGTCTGCGAGCGCGAGGGGCTGCACGCCCCGGTGTGCGTGCAGCCCCCGTACAACCTGATGGAGCGCGGGATCGAGGCCGACCTGATGCCGCTGGCCCGCGATCGCGGCCTGGCCCTGCTGCCCTACTTCGGCCTGGCCCGCGGCTTCCTCACCGGCAAGTACCGTCCGGGCGCCACCGGAGTCGACAGCCCGCGCGCGGGCAAGGCCCGCGCCTACTTGGACGATCCGCGCGGCGAACGGGTGCTCCGGGCGCTGGACACCGTCGCCGAGAGGGGCGGTATCTCCCAGGCGGCCGCCGCGCTGTCGTGGCTGGCGGACCGGCCGTCCGTGGTGTCGGTGCTCGCCAGCGCCCGCAGCCCCGAACAGCTCACCGACCTGCTGCCCGTCAACCGCATGCGGCTGGGTGACGAGCCCACGGCGCTGCTCACCGAAGCCTCCGGCTCCGAGCGCTCCGCGACCTCCTGAAGGCCGCCGCCCGCGCCGTGCCGGGCGCGCCCGTGCCCCCGAGGCGTTTCTCCCGGCGACACGTGCGGCCGGACAAAGGGGTTCGCCTCCCGGCTCCGGGTGTTATCCCGTGCCTGGCCGGGGTAGCTGGCCGTGACGGGGCCCCGGCCCGGCGCGGGTCCCCTGGCGCGGACCCGGCGCGGGCGGACTGCGGCCCTCGCGCGCTTCGCGCCCCACACCGGGACCCGCTACCGGCCAATCCACGGGTATTCACCTAAGGTGAACAGGCAACTACAGCACGCACGGGGGACGAGACGAGATGACAAACGACTTTCCCGACGACCGCGGCAGCGACCCGGGGTCGTTCGACGAGTTCCTGGCGCGCTTCCTGGGGGCACGGGGGCCCATCCGCCGCGTGGACCTGTCCAAGCTGATGAGCCCGGAGGCCCAGCAGGTGGCCGACGCCGCGGTGCGGAGCGCCCTGGAGACCGGCGGCGCCGACGTCGACACGGTTCACCTGCTGTGGTCGCTGCTACGCCACCCGCCCACTCGGGAGCTGCTGGAGCGTACCGGCTCCGACACGCAGCAGATCATCGACATCATCGACCACGCGGTGTCCCAGGCCCCGAGATCGGTGCGTGGGTCGGCCCGGCTCACCCCCGCCGCCAAGCGCACCCTGCTCGACGCCCTCCAGATCGCTCGGGCCACCGGCAGCTCCAGCATCACACCCGAGCACCTGCTCTTCGCCCTGGCGGTCAACACCGACAACGCCGTCGGCCAGCTCCTGCACAGCTCGGGGGTCAACCCCCAGTCCCTACAGAAGTCGTCCGGGACCCCGGCCTCCCCCTCGCAGCAGGGTGAGGGAGAGCCGTCGTCCACTCCGACCCTGGACGAGTACGGCACCGACATGACCGCGCTGGCCCGCGAGGGCCGCCTGGACCCGGTGGTCGGCCGCGACAACGAGGTCGAGCAGTGCATCGAGGTACTGGCCCGGCGCCGCAAGAACAACCCGGTCCTCATCGGTGACCCGGGCGTGGGCAAGACCGCGATCGTGGAGGGGATCGCCCAGCGCATCTTCGACGACGACGTCCCCGAGACCCTGCGCGAACGCCGCCTGATCCAGCTCGACCTGGCCGGGATCGTGGCGGGTACGCGCTACCGGGGCGACTTCGAGGAGCGCCTGAACAAGATCGTGGACGAGATCCGCGACCAGTCCGAGCATCTGCTCATCTTCATCGACGAGGTCCACACCATCGTCGGCGCCGGTGCCGCCGAGGGCTCCACGAGCGCCGGGAACATGCTCAAACCCGCGCTGGCCCGCGGGGAGCTGCACATCATCGGCGCGACCACCGTGGACGAGTACCGCAAGAACATCGAGAAGGACGCCGCCCTGGAGCGTCGCTTCCAGCCGATCCTGGTGCCCGAGCCCTCGGTGGAGGACACCGTCGAGATCCTGCGCGGACTGCGCGACCGCTACGAGGCCCACCACCAGGTGAGGTTCAACGACGAGAGCCTGGTCGCGGCGTCCGAGCTGTCGGACCGCTACGTCACCGACCGGTTCCTGCCGGACAAGGCCATCGACCTCATCGACCAGGCGGGCGCACGGGTACGCCTGCGGCTGAAGACCTCCAGTACCGCCCTGCGCGACCTGGAGGGCAAGCTCAAGAACCTGGAGGCGGAGAAGGAGAAGGCGGTCCAGGAGGAGAACTACGAGCGGGCCTCGTCGCTGCGCGACGAGATCGCCACCGCCAAGGGGGACATCCACCAGGCGCGCGGCACCGGTTCGTCGGTACCGGAGGTGACCGGTGCCGACATCGCCGAGGTGGTCTCCCGCAGCACCGGTATCCCGGTCACCCAGCTCACCCAGGAGGAGCGGGAACGACTGGTGAACCTGGAGGAGGTGCTGCACGAGCGGGTGATCGGCCAGGACGAGGCGGTCACGGCCGTGGCGGAGGCGATCCGCCGCTCGCGGGCCGGCCTGGGCGACCCCGACCGGCCGGTGGGCAGCTTCCTGTTCCTGGGTCCGACCGGTGTGGGCAAGACGGAGCTGGCGCGAGCGCTGGCCCAAGCCCTGTTCGGGTCCGAGGACTCCATGGTCCGCATCGACATGAGCGAGTTCCAGGAACAGCACACCACCAGCCGCCTGACGGGCGCGCCCCCCGGGTTCGTGGGTTACGAGGAGGCGGGCCAGCTCACAGAGGCGGTGCGCCGCCACCCGTACTCGGTGCTGCTGCTGGACGAGGTCGAAAAGGCCCACCAGGACGTGTTCAACCTGCTGCTGCAACTGCTGGACGACGGGCGGCTGACCGACGGCAAGGGCCGCACGGTGGACTTTCGCAACACGGTGGTCATCATGACCAGCAACCTGGGGTCGGAGGTGATCACCGGCGGTGGCCCGATGGGTTTCACCAGCGGCGGCCAGATGGACCCCGACACCGAGCAGCGGGTGTTGCGGCGGCTACAGGAGGAGTTCCGCCCCGAGTTCATCAACCGTATCGACGAGGTGATCGTCTTCAAGCAGTTGGGCGAGGAGGAGCTGGGCAGGATCACCCGGCTGATGCTGGAGCACACCGAACAGCGGCTGCGGGCGCAGGACATCACCGTGCGGTTCACCGACGAGGCGGTGGGATGGCTGTCCGAACGCGGCTACCAGCCCACCTACGGCGCTCGGCCGATGGCGCGTACGATCCAGCGCCAGGTCGGCAACCGGCTCTCGCGCATGGTGCTGGACCAGCAGATCGTGGCGGGCGACAACGTGCTGGTGGACGTGGACGAGAACGAGCAGCTGCGGATCTCCACCGTGCCGTCTTTCTGACCCGGGGCCCGGCGGGCTCCCCTGGCACGGGGTGTCGGCGAGGAGCGCCTCACCGGGTGCCGAGTGACCCGTGAGCAGCCTCGGGGCCGTCGGCGACGGCCCCGAGGCCACCGGTCTTGCCCGAGAGCGCTCCGGCCTTCGGGCCGGAGGCGAATCGGCTCTGAGCTCGTCGCCCGGCCCTCAGGCCGGGCAGTGGCTCCAGGCGCGGCGGCCCCGCCCGGGGACCAGCGGAACGCTTCCTGGACGGTTCCCTCGTGGACACCGGGTGAACGAATCAGACATCAGGCCACGACTACGTATCGAAGCACTCGGCCGCGGAACCCGCGCGCCGTTTCCGGGGTCTGTCCACGTGGCATGTCACCGCACACCTAGGAGGCCGCGATGCGGCAGGACAGACGTAATCGAATCATCACCGGAGCGGCTCTGGGCGCACTGCCCCTGCTCCTGTCCACCGGCTGCTCGTTCGACTTCAGCATCGGTGGCCCCGCAGCCGTGGACGCCGACCAGGTCGCCGAACGGTCGAGCGAGATGCTGGCCGAGCAGATCGGCCAGGCCCCCGACGACTTCACCTGCTCCGAGGACCTCCCCGCGGAGGTGGACGCCGAGATCCGCTGCGAGCTCACCAACGGCGGAGAGAGCATCGGCGTGACCGTCACGACGACCTCGGTCGACGGATCCGAAGTCCGGTGGGACGTCCAGGTCGACGAGGAGCCCCTCTAACGCTGGTCGGCGCGGACGACGGCTTACCCGCACGGGATCCAGGAGTACGGGCTCGGGGGCGCATCGTGATCGGTGCGCCCCGGCACGAGTGCCCCTGGCGGTCTCCTCAGACCGGCTCGGGCTCGGGCTCCGGACCGGGCGGCTCGGGTTCGGGCTCCGGCGGAGGCTCCGGCTCCGGTACCGGGCTCGGAGGGAAGGGGTCCGGCGGCATCGGACCCGGTTCGCGCAGGGTCCCGTCACGGGTACGGACGCTCATGTCTCCTCCTCACTGCGCGGTGCGCGGGCACCCGCGCACCGCGACGGTTCAGGCCTCGGCCCTGAGCCGGGGCAGGACCTCGTTCGCGTAGAACTCGAAGAAGCCCTCCTGAGCGTCACCGACCTGGCAGACGTAGACCTCGTCCACACCGGCCTCCAGGTACGGCCTGATCGCCGCCACGTGTACCTCCGGGTCGGGGCCGCAGGCGATCTCGTCGGCCACCATCTCCGGGGTGACCAGGCCATCGGTGAGCTGCTCGAAGTGGCGCGGCAGCGGGAGCAGCTGAGGAGCCTCGCCCGCCAGCGCCTCGTTGGGCCACCTCTCGTGTGCCACGCGCCGGGCCTCCTCCTCGGTCTCGGCCCAGCAGACCTTGAGCCCGCCCTGGACGGGTTTGCCAGCACCGCCCTCGGCGCGGAAACCCTCGATGGTCTCCTGGCTGGGCGCCACCTGGATCAGACCGTCGGTCTCACTGGCGGCCAGCCTGGTCGCCTTGGGGCCGAACGCGGACATGTAGATCCTCGGCGTCCTCTCCGGAAGCGTGTACAGGCGCGCGGTGTCGACCTCGTAGTGCTCGCCCCGATGGGTGACGAGCTTTCCGGTCCACAGCTTGCGCATCACCTCGATGGCCTCTTCCAGCATCGACAGGCGCCGGGAGGCGGGCGGCCACGGCTGGCCGAGGATATGCTCGTTGAGCGCCTCGCCGGTGCCCACGCCCAGGGTGAATCCGCCCCTGGCCATCGCCGCCGACGTCGCGGCCGCCTGCGCGACCACCGCCGGGTGCACGCGCGTGGTCGGGCAGGTCACCGCCGTGGTGACCGGCAGGGACGTCATCTGCCCGATCGCGCCGACCACCGGCCAGACGAACGGGCTCTGGCCCTGGGAGTCCAGCCAAGGGTGGTAGTGGTCGGAGATCCACAGGGCGTCGAACCCCGCCGCCTCCGCTCCTTGCGCCTGGCGGATCAGTTCCCTGGGTCCGTGCTCCTCACAGGCGAGAAAGTATCCGAAACGCGTCACGTCGTGCCCCCGATCGCCGCTGTCTCCGTGTTCCCCGCGCCGCCGCGCGGTGCTCACCGGCCCGGTGCGTCCGGCCCTTCACCCGCGGGGCTCCTGCTTGGGCGGCCCCTCCCCGCGCGGGCCCTGGTTGAGGTGTCGGCCGGCGCGCTCGTTGAGCGCCGTGGGTAGTTTCAGCGCGCGGTTGACCGCGTCGCCGTCCGCCTCCCCGCCGGGCCGCTCCTCCACTTGCCCGGGCGGATCGGGCAGCACCCTGTCCATAACGCGTGTCACGCCCTGCACGAAGGAGGGACACACTCCCCGGGTGATGATGACCGCCCTGGCCAGGGGTGTGAGTACCAGATAGCTGCGTCCCCGCGCGGCCGACTCCACGATTCTGCCGGCGGCGCGCTCGGCGCTCACCGAGACCAGGGGCAGCCCGGCGCCCAGGGAGAACCAGGTGTACTCGCGTTCGGGCCTGCCCGAGAACACGGCGGCCTTGTGGGAGCCGGTACGCATCAGCCCCGGTACCACGGTGGTGACCCGCACGCCCCTGCGCGCGACCTCGGCGCCCAGCCCCTCCGACAACGCGACCTCGGCGAACTTGGCACAGGAGTAGGGCAGCAGGTGCGGCACACTCAGGTGGCCGCCGACGGAGGTGATGTTGACCAGGGAGCCACCGGTCTCGCCCAGCGGGCCGAGTGCGGCCCGGGAGATGCGCAGCGGCGCCCAGAACATCGTCTCCATGGCGTCCTGGAAATGGCTCTCGGAGAGCGTCTCCTGCGGTCCGACCTGGATGACGCCCGCGTTGTTGACGACGAAGTCCAAGCGGCCGAAAGCTCCGGCGGCCTCCTCCACCAGGCTCTCTGCCCGGTCCGGGTCGCGGATGTCGCACTGGACGCCGCGTACCCGCACGCCCCGGTCCTCCAGGTCGGCCACCGCCCGGTCGAGTTCGTCCCGGTCGCGCGCACAGACCACGACGGAGGCGCCGCGCGAGCCGAACTCACGGGCCATCTGGAGCCCGAGCCCGCGGGAGCCGCCGGTGATCAGCGCGACCTTGCCGGCCAGCCGGGTGGTGCGCCGGTCCCCGCACAGCGCCGCGGCGCCCAAGCCCAGGGCGGCACCGGCCACGGCCCAGGAGGCCGTTCCGCCGCGGCGGCGCGCGGGCACGGGGTCGGGTTCGTTCCTGCTCCGGAGTTTGGACACCGCCCAGCCCGCGGCGGTCAGGACCAAGGGTGCCTTGCCGCGCATCACCGGCCGCTCCGTCCGTCGTGGCCGAAGGCCCGGCGCGCGGTAGGTGCCACCGCCATGTCGCTCCCTGTTCGTCGGAAAGAACGGTCCAGGGGGATGTGGATGTACGGCTACCCGAGGCGGACACACCGAAAACCGCGGATGTCCGCGCATGGACAAATCCCGGTCCCGGCATTGCGGTCGGCGCCCCGCGTGCGGCCGTGCGCACCTGAGAGCCCCCCGGTACCGCCGCGGACCCGGGCGCGGGTCCGCGGCGGTACCGGGGGGCTCTCAGCCCTGGCTGCCCTCCAGGGTGAACTGCCGCAGGTCCTTCGGCAGGGCCTGGCGGACCCTGTCCATGACCCCTCCCGTGGTGGCCTCGTCGAGTACCTCGAACACGGCGTGGGCACTGTGGGCGGCCCCCGGCGGGTCGCTGTGCGCCCGCTGCGCCACCCTGTCGAGAAACTCGTCCTGGCCGAAGCGCCCGGCACCGTGCCCCTGCTCGCGCTCCTGACGGGTCACCCTGCGCACGTTCTCACCGATCTCACGCGGCAGCTGCGCGGCGAGGTCCTCCCCGAGACCGGGGTCGACTCGTTCGGCGAGGGTCTCCAGCGTCGCCCTCGTGGCCTCCTCGGCAGCGCCTCGGCTGTCCAGGCGGGCACGTGCCTGGATCTGTCCGATGAAAGCGTCGTGTTGCATGGTCCTTCCCCCCCTTCTGGCGCCGCCGCGGCCCCGTGTTGGTGCGAGCGGAGCACCCGTCCGGGAACGGCCCCTCTCCGCGTCGCGCGTACGGGGTGCCGCGGCGGCTACGGCCTCCCGCCCCCGCGGGGGCGGCCACCTCGCTATCGGTCGCCCTTGGGCTTGGCGGGCTGGTTGGGAACACCGTGCGGCGGCGGGCTCGACGCGGGAGCCGTGGTGTCCGTGCCCACCGGCGAGCCGCCGGTCGGCGGGCCGGGGCGCTCGGGCTGGAAGTCCTGTGAGCCCTCGGAGGGCTCGGCGCCCTCCTCGAGGTCGTGGAGCCGGTTGCGCAGGATCTCCAGGACCCCGACACGGTTGGCGTGGCTCTCCTCGTAGTCGATCAGCTGACGCATCTGCTCGGTGTCCAGTGAGCGGACGCGGTGCTGGAGCGTGCCTACCGGAAGACCCTCGTAGCCCTCGATCGGGGGTGTGGTCTCGTGCATCGACGTTCCTCCCCTTCCACTCCGTACGAAGATGGGGTGTAGGGGCACAGCTACCCGTGAGCCGGAACGTGAAACAGCAGGTGGGACCGGCCTCCGGAGGCCCGTGCACGCCTCGTTCACCACGGGGCGCGCGCCGCGGGATACTGCGACCGCACGGTTTCGACCGGCGCACGGACCGGAACCGGACGGTGGGGAACCGTCCCGGCCGCGCGCCGGGAAGCGTACGGCCACACGAGGAAGAGAAGAAGGACACATGACCTACGTCGCCGCCCCGACGCGGTACGAGACGATGCCCTACCGGCGGTGCGGACGCAGCGGCCTGCGCCTGCCCGCCCTGTCCCTGGGGCTGTGGCACAACTTCGGCCACGACCGCGGTATCGAGAGCCAGGGTGACATCCTGCTGCGCGCCTTCGACCTGGGCGTGACCCACTTCGACCTGGCCAACAACTACGGTCCCCCGCCCGGTTCGGCCGAGGAGAACTTCGGCCGGGTCATGGCCCGCGACCTGCGCCCCCACCGCGACGAGATCGTGGTCTCGACCAAGGCCGGGTTCCTGATGTGGCCCGGCCCCTACGGCGAGTGGGGATCGCGCAAGTACCTGCTGTCCAGCCTGGACCAGAGCCTTGAGCGCATGGGCTTGGAGTACGTGGACGTCTTCTACCACCACCGGCCCGACCCCGACACCCCCTTGGAGGAGTCCATGGGCGCGCTGGACACGGCGGTGCGCCAGGGCAAGGCCCTGTACGCGGGCGTGTCCAACTACTCCCCCGAACAGACCCGCGAGGCCGCGGCCATCCTGCGCGGCCTGGGCACGCCGATGCTCGTCCACCAGCCCTCCTACTCGATGTTCAACCGGTGGGTGGAGGATGGGCTGCTCGACGTGCTCGACGAGGTCGGCGCGGGCTCCATCGCCTACTCGCCGCTCTCGCAGGGGCTGCTGACCAACCGGTACCTCGACGGCGTGCCCGAGGGATCGCGGGCGGCCGGGAGCAGTCCGTTCCTGACCGCCGAGCGCATCACCGAGGACGTGCTGCTGCGGGTGCGTGCGCTCAACGCCATCGCCGAGCGGCGCGGGCAGTCGCTGGCCCAGATGGCGCTGGCCTGGGTGCTGCGCGGCGAGCGGGTGACCTCGGCGGTGGTCGGCGCTAGCAGCGTCTCCCAGCTGGAGGACAGCGTGGCCGCGGTCGGCAACCTGGACTTCGACGCGGACGAACTGGCCGAGATCGAGGAGTACGCCCGAGCGGACTGACCGGCGCCGGAGCGGCCCCACCTTGGCCGGCATCGGCGCGGGTGGCCCCGGAAGGGTTCTCCGGAGGCCACCCGCGCACTCACCAGCGCACTGACCAGCACCTTCTCCGTGTGGGACGTCTCACCCCCGGTTTGGAAGGACGATCAGGGGTAGTCGCACCTGTACACATCGGGATGTCACATTCATATTACGGGAAAGGTGGTGTGTGCAGCCGTGAAAAACGTGTTCGTGGTCGGCATGGACGAACGCAACCTGGAGATTCTGCGCAGGACTCCGACCGGACGCCACTGCGACTTCCACCAGCTGCTGGACCTGGAGGAGCTCCAGGGCCACGAGGTGGACATCAACGAACTGGTGGCCAAGGCAGAACGGATCATGGACGACTTCGACGGGTCCGTCGACGCGATCGTCGGGTACTGGGACTTCCCGGTGACCCTGCTCGTGCCGATCCTGTCCGCCAGCCGCGGCCTACCCTCGGCGTCGCTGGAATCCTTCGTCAAGTGCGAGCACAAGTACTGGAGCAGGCTGCTACAGAGCGAGGTCGTCGACGAGTACCCGCCCTTCGCCCTGGTCGACCTCGACGAGGAGAACGTCCGCCCCCCGGAGAGCCCGGGCTATCCGATGTGGCTCAAACCGGTGAAGTCCGCCTCCTCCCTGCTTGCCTTCCGCGTCGAGGACGACGAGGGCTTCCACGACGCCGTGGCCCAGATGCGCGAGGGCATCGACTTCATCGGCCGCCCCTTCGAACAGATCCTGGCACGGGTGGACCTGCCCCCGGAGATCTCCTCCGTGGGCGGGCGCACCTGCCTGGCCGAGGCCGCCATGCACGGCGTACAGGCCGCGGTCGAGGGCTACGTGTACAAGGGCGATGTCGTGGTCTACGGTTCCCTGGACTCGGTCGACTACCCCGCGAGCTCGGTCTTCCTGCGGCACCAGTACCCCTCCGACCTGCCCGAGGAAGTGCGCGGAAAGATGAGCGAGATCGCCGTCAAGGTCATCGAGAAGTCCGGGATGGACAACGCCACCTTCAGCGTCGAGTTCTTCTACGACCCGGTCGAGGAGGGCCTCAACATCCTGGAGGTCAACACCCGCCACTCCCAGTCCCACGCGAGGCTCTTCGAGCTGGTGGACGGGGTCCCCAACCACGAGCGCATGCTCCGGCTGGCCCTCGGACGGGACCCGCGCCTGCCCGACGACATGCGGGGCGAGTACAACGTGGCAGCGGAGTGGTACTACCGCAGGTTCGACGACGGCGTCGCCGTACGCGTGCCCACCCCGGAGGAGATCGCCGAGATCGAGGAGTCCCTGCCCGGCGTGAGCATCGACGAGATCGTGCCCGAGGAGGGCGAGCGCCTCTCGGAGATGGCCTACCAGGACAGCTACAGCTACGAGCTCGCCAAGATCATCATCGGCGCCGAGGACGAGACCGAGCTGCGCGCCAAGTACGAGCGCTGCGTGGAGGAGTTGCAGTTCGAGTTCTTCGAGAAGGGCAACTCCTCCGACAGAACGGTCCAGCACTGAAGGGAGGCCCCCGTCCATGCACGTGGTCAAGAACCTGCCGCACGCCGTGCACGCCGACGAGCACCTCTGGATCCCCATGTCGGACGGCGTGCGGCTGGCCGCCAAGGTGTGGCGGCCCACATCCTCGGACGCGACCCCGGTACCGGCGGTACTGGAGTACATCCCCTACCGCAGACGCGACCTGACGGCCGTGCGGGACTCCATGCACCACCCCTACATCGCCGGGCACGGCTATGCCTGCGCCCGCGTGGACCTGCGCGGAACCGGTGACTCCGAGGGCGTGCTCACCGACGAGTACCTGGAGCGCGAACAGCAGGACGCCGAGGAGGTCCTGGCCTGGCTGGCCGAACAGCCCTGGTGCGACGGCAACACCAGCATGATGGGACTGTCCTGGGGCGCGTTCGCCGCCCTACAGGTGGCGGCGCGGCAGCCGCCCAGCCTCGGCACGATCATCATCAGCTCCTTCACCGACGACCGCTACGGCGACGACTTCCACTACATGGGCGGCTGTCTGCTCTCGGACAACCTCGCCGAGGCGGGGACGATGTTCTCCGCGTCCACCCTGCCCCCCGACCCGGTCATCGTCGGCGAGGACTGGCGGCGGATGTGGCACGAGCGACTGGAGGCCAGCAAGCCGTGGGTCCTGGAGTGGCTGCACCACCAGCGGCGCGACGACTACTGGCGGCACGCCTCGGTGTCGGAGGACTACTCCCAGGTGCGCTGCCCCGTCCTGGCCTCCAGCGGGTGGGCCGACGGCTATTCCAACGCCGTCCTCCGGCTGCTGTTGAACCTGAAGGCCCCCGCCAGGGGGCTGGTCGGCCCCTGGTCGCACCGCTACCCGCACCTGGGCCAGCCGGGCCCCGCCATCGGCTACCTCCAGGAGATCGTGCGCTGGCTGGACCACTGGCTCAAGGGTGAGGACAACGGCATCGACGACGGTCCGGTCCTGTGGGCGTGGATGCAGAACAGCGTTCCGCCCTCCACCGCCTACCACGAGCGCCCGGGACGGTGGGTGCGCGAGGAGGAGTGGCCCTCACTGAACGTGAGGTACACCTCCTATCCCCTGGCCAAGTACAAGATCGGCCTCCCGGACGAAGAGGTCCAGAGCGAGTCCCTGACCCTGAGGTCCCCGCTGACCGTGGGCCAGTTCGCGGGCAAGTGGGCCTCCTACAACGCCCCGCCCGACCTGCCCTACGACCAGCGCGAGGAGGACGGCGGGTCCCTGGTCTTCGACAGCGATGTCCTGTCCGAGGACGTGGAGATCCTGGGCACCGGCGCGGTGGAGCTGGAGGTCTCGGTCACCGAGCCCGTGGCCATGGTCACGGGCAGGCTGGTCGACGTCGACCCCGAGGGCAGCGCCACGCGCGTGACCTACGGACTGCTCAACCTCACCCACCGCAACGGGCACCAGACCCCCGAGAAGCTGGAGCCGGGCGAGGTCTACCAGGTGAGGCTGACGCTGAACGGTGTCGCGCAGGCCTTCCCCGCCGGCCACCGGATCCGGTTGTCGCTGTCCACCTCCTACTGGCCGCTGGCCTGGCCGCCGCCGCGTCCGGTGATGCTGACCGTGCACCCGCAGAACAGCAGGCTGATCCTGCCGGTGCGCCCCCGGCCCGAAACCGAGGAGCCCAACCCGCAGCCCTTCGGGGAACCGGAGGCGACGGAGGAGATCCCCACCACGCGCAGAGAGAAGCCGGAACACCGCTGGACCGTCCACCGCGACCTGGTGGACACCCACTCCTCGCTGGAGATCGTCAAGGACGGGGGCATCCTGCACTTCGACGACATCGACCTGGACGTCGGGCGGCGCGCCTACGAGCTCTACGAGTCCGTGGCCGGTGACTTCACCTCCGCGCGCGGACAGTCGACGTGGAAGGTCCGTTTCGCCCGGGACGGGTGGCGGACCCGGACCGAGACCCACACGACGTTGGAGTGCACCGAGACCGACTTCCGGATGTACGCGACGCTGGACGCCTTCGAGAACGACGAGCGGGTCTTCTCCCGGCAGTGGCGGGAAACGGTGCCCCGCGACCACCTGTGAGCAGGGCCCGGGCGCGGTGGACGGCGAAACGCGGCCGCGCCCGGGGGCCGGGGAGACGAAGCGAAGGAGCCGGAAGCGAACCGATTAAGGGGGACGGTTCCGATGCCCACGAAAAGCCGACGGGAGGCGCGGGGCCTCCGGAGAGGGGCGCCTCACCCGCGCTCGGCGGAGACGGCGCGCCTGCTGGCCTCGGTCCTGCTGCCCAACCTGGCGCGGGGCGTGGTCCTGCGCCGCCCTTTGATGACGGGGCTGGTCACCAGATTGGACGCCGACCGCAGGGCGGTCGCCACACTGCGCGAGATGCGCGAACGCCACGGCGACGACCCGCTGCCGCTGCGCCTGGCGGGGCGTCAGGCGGCGCTGGTGCTGTCCGCGGAGGACGTGGGCCGACTGCTGCGGGAGACACCGGAGCCCTTCTCCCCCGGCGGCCTGGAGAAGAGCGGCGCCCTGTCGCACTTCCAGCCGCACGGAATACTCATCTCCGACCTGGCGAACCGGCCCCGCAGGCGCGCGGCCAACGAGGCCGCCCTGGTACCCGGGCAGGTGGTCCACCCCGACGGGGACACCCTCGCGGCCCAGGCCGACGAGGAGGCGGACGCCCTCGCGCTGGCCCTGCGAGAGGACGGCGACCTGGACTGGTGGCGCTTCACCGAGTCCTTCAACGCGATGGCGAGGAGGATGGTCTTCGGCTCCTTCGCGGCGGACGACCACCGGACGACCGAACTGCTGTACGGCCTGCGCGCTCGTGCGAACTGGACCTACCTGGCTCCCGCGCGCCGCAGGGACAGGGCCGAGTTCCTCGACCGGATACGCGCCAACACCGAGCGCGCCGAACCGGGCAGCCTCGTCGCGGGACTGACCGCGGGAGCGCCCGCCGGGGACGTGCGACCGGAGGACCAGGCCGCGCACTGGCTGTTCGCGTTCGACGCCGCCGCCATCGCCGCCTTCCGGTCGCTGGCGCTGTTGTCCTCGCTCAGCCCGGGAGCGCACGCGGCGCGCGAGGAAGTCGAGACCCGTGAGGGGCTCGACCTGCCGCTGCTGCGGGCAACCGTGCGCGAGTCGGTACGGCTGTGGCCGACCACGCTCATGGTGATCCGGGAGAGCACACGTGAGACGAGCTGGAGGGAGGAGGTGTTCGAGGCGGGGACCGCCTTCCTGATCGTGAGCTCCTACTTCCACCGGGACTCCTCGCGGCTTCCGTACGCCGACGCGTTCGAGCCCGGGATCTGGCTCGACGGGCGCGCCGAGAACGAGCCCGGGATCCTGCCCTTCAGCTATGGCCCGGCCGGGTGCGCGGGAACCGACGTGGTGCCGCTGGCGGTATCGCTGTTCCTGCGCACGCTGCTCCGGGGTCGGCCCCTGGCCCGCGTGGACACCGGCGGTCCGCTGCCCGCGTCGGGACTGCCCGCGTCACTGAACCACTTCGCGCTGCGGTTCTCGCTTTCGGCCTGAGCCCGGGGCCGGCGCCGAAGCGGGACCGGGCCCGTTGAGGAGGAGACATGAGCATCGTCGAACAGATGCTGGACACCCGCCCCGACCACCGGGGCGCTGAGGCGGAGGGGAGGCTGAGAGCCTGCGTCGAGGCCTGCGGGGAGTGCGCCCAGGCGTGCACCCTGTGCGCGGACGCCTGCCTGGGTGAGGGTGCGGTGGCGGAGCTGGTCACGTGCGTGCGCGCCGACCTGGACTGCGCGGACCTGTGCGAGGCCACCCGGAAGGTGCTCTCCCGCCGGACCGAGGGCGACGACGCCCTGGTCCGGGTACTTCTGAAGGCGTGCGCGGAGGCCTGCCGCATGTGCGGTGAGGAGTGCGAGCGGCACGCCGGTCAGCACGAGCACTGCTGGGTGTGCGCCGAGGCCTGCCGCCGCTGCGAGAGCGCGTGCCGTGAGCTTCTCACGGTCCTGTGAGTGACCGTGCCGTCGGCTGAAGGAGGGCAACGATGGAATGGCCGACACTCGGCTGGCTTTTCGGGATCCTGGTGGCCATCGCCGTTCCGGTCGCGCTGATCTTCCTCGTGCTGTGGATCATTCGCCGAGAGACGATCCGCAAGCAGGAGGCCGTGCGCTCGCCGGACTACTGGAAGGAGCGCCCGGAGGGCAGGCGGTATCCGACCGGGTGGGACAGGAGCCCCGATCTGGGGACACCCCGGCTCGGCGAGGGGATAGCGGAGGACGATCCCTCGTCCGGGGAGGACCGGAAACCGCCGCCGGAAGGCGGCGACCCTCCCGTGCGCTGAACGGAAGGGTCGTGAGCTGCTGGTGTGGGAGGTGACTCAAACGCACAGGAGTGGCTCTTTGGCACTGCGTGCTTGGGCGAGGGCGTGCGGTATGCAGTACTGCTCCTGGACGGCCCGCCGGAGGGGTTTGGGTAGAGCCTTCTGGGGACCCCGACCACGCACCCGTAGGGCCCGGGCTGGCGAACAACCACAGTCTTGGTTGCTCACCGCTGAAAGCTCCACGGGTGCCTGGCTGAGGTCTGCCGGAGGCTCTACCCAACCCCCTGCGGCGGAGCACCTCTGCGAGCTCATCGTCGCGCTTTCGCTGTTCGCGGCACCCCTGCGCGCGAGGGCGCCGGGGCCGACACGGCCCCGGCGCCCGTCACGGCTCATTCTTCCCCGAAGTCCTCCCTGCGGAGGTTCTCCTCACTCATCTTGTCCTGGAGTTCGGCTTCCAGCTCCCCACGGGTGTCCGGCTCCTGGGAGTCGTCGCTGTGGTCGGCGTTCACTACCTGGTCGGTGTCCGTGGTCTTCGGCTTGGACTCCTCCGGAACGCTCATATCCGGCCCTCCTCCCTGTTGAATGCCTGGACAGGCCCCTACCCGGCGCCACCAGCGGTCACACGCGACCGAGGCCCCAGGAGTCACACGGGTGACCGAGGTCGCGGTTGGTTGTGAGGCGGCCGTCCCCGCGTGTGCGAGGGAGCACGGTCACGGCATGTGCAGGGATTCACAGGCACCCCCGGTGAGCACCGCGGACAGCAGGGCCTCGGGGCGCCCCGCCATGGGGCCTCGTGGCGGGGCCGCGCCGCGGCCGGCCCGGACCGGGTGGCGGGTCGGGTTCACCGTGCGGTCCCCCGGGCGCGACGACGGTCGCGCACCAGCAGGACCGTGAGCAGGAGGTCGGTGAGGACGATCGTCGCCATGCCGGAGACCATCACCGGCTTGGGCACGGGCGTGGGGCGGCTGGCCACCGCGATCGCACACAGGTCCACGGCGTCGGCCGCGGTACCCGCCAGCATCCACTCTGCTTCGTGCTCGCTCCTGCGCAGCGAACGAAACAGTCCCGCGCCGAGCCCGAGGTCGCGTACGGCGTAGTGTCCGGCGACCAGCTTCTCCGACCGGGTCTCAGCGCCCGCGCCGAAGAGCTGTCCCATCGTCTGTGCGGGGCGTACGGCGAACAGCACACCGATGACGCCGCGCACGAACGAGACGAAGTAGCAGAGCGGCCTGACGACTCTCATGGGGGAGATCACCTGATTCCACTGGTTACGCACGCGCGAACCAGTTCTCGAACTTGATCACTGTCATCATGTCATCACTCACCTTAATCTTGCGGACGAGAAAGGCACGGACGGGTGCCAGGAAACCAGTGAGGCCCCGGAGGAAGACGTCGATGCCCATGTGCATCGACATGGCGGACCCAGCGGCCTCACCGAGGACGCATTGGCATTTTCCGTTCTCAGTTATCGCGAACACCTTCGACTCCCCTCGGGACCCCGAAAAGGAGTTTAGGGAGTGATCCCACCGTCGCTGGACCTCTTCCATATGGACGCGTCCGAGTTTCCCTCGAACACCAGATGGAGAATCGCGTCAGGTCCTACCTCGTACTCCTTTATCTACTCAGTGGCCTCCTTATACGAACGGCCATCGACCGTGTCCTTGGCACCGTCATACCCGAACAGTTGGTGGCAGCGCCGCCGCGAACCCCTCTCGCTCGGCGCTTCCCCTGGGCTCTGCGCAAGCCACACGCTGACAAAACCATCAACCCGGGCGGAGTTCAATTTTCATGAGATCCCTGGAGTGGATACCGCCGTCGACATTCACACCAACCCACACGACAGAATAATCACTGGTCGCACACATCCAAACGAAAGGTTTATATCTGGATTCAGAAGCACGAGAACCCATGTGCGGACTTACCATCATTCCACATGTGCACATTCTTCTCTCGGCCGCCCCCACCGCGTGTTGACTGCACCAGGATCAGCGAGGAACGTGAGGAATTCTCGTGCCGATTCCACTCCTGGTTCCCTGCGTCCGTCGATGGTCGGTGTCGGTCCAGGCCATCCCCGCGTGCGCGGGGAGCACTCGCCGAGCAGGCTCATGACCGAGTGGTCCACGGGACCACCCCCACGCATGCGGGGAGCACAGTGAACGACCTGCGAACTTACCAGTGGAAAGCGACCGATTTTCCAACTTCTCGAAAAGCAGACACCAAACCCACAATCCCCTTTAACACCCAAATCCCCCATTACGGAATAGCGGCACCCGCTCCGCTTGTCTTTCCCGAGGAAAGCACACCACCCACCCTCGTGAAAAACCAGGGCACCGGCTCCCGGCACTGAATGGCAACTGGAGCATGAGCCCCGATCATGCGGCAGTAGCCGCGGACGGCCTGCTCGCTGGAGAGCTTCCGCTCAGGTCGGACGGCCATACATCCGGCGTTCGTTGAGCAGGTCGGATGAGAGAGCCTCATGCGGTGCGCAGGTCGCTCGCGGCCAGACCTCAAAGGAGGGGACAAAACACCAACCGCCGCAGGAATCCCCTCATCACGGCAGAAAGTCCCGTATCTACGTCACCTTGGCGCGTCGGGTCCGGTCCGCGATGACCTTCACTGCTCAGGATGGCCTGACCCCAGTGACGCACCGAGCAGGGAGGGCACATGCGCAAGCTCGTGGTTACGGAGAACATCACGCTCGACGGTGTAATCGACATGGCGGTCGGCTGGTTCGATCCGCTGAACAAGGGGGTCGACCAGTCCGACATCACGGCGGCGAACAGCACCAGCTCCGACGCCGTGTAGCTGGTTGTGGTCCTGGTTCCCCCGAAACCACGGCGAGGGGCAAGAACAACCGGGAGCAGCTACGGGACGACTCTCGTCCCAGGGACGCCGCTCGTCAACGCGCCGTCACGACGGTGGGGAAGCCGGTTCGACTCCCCCGTCTGCCGATCATCAGGACTTCATGCGCTCCGACAGGGCACCGGATCCGGTCGGATCCTTGCCGCGGTCTTGTCCTCATCCGCATCGTGCTTGTCGGCACGATCGAGCAGCGCGTACATCTCCGCCCCGTAGTGCTCAAGCGCGTGGACGGCGGGAGGGGTCCGTCGTCCACAGGTGTCGCGTCATAACGCGCGGGAAGCAGGAACCTCATCCGGGTGGGGCCGTGGCGGTGGGATCACCGCGTCCGCTGTGGCCTGGGCGGGTGAGGGCCGCCGTCTGTCCGCGATAGCCGATCTCACGCGGGCGCGACGGGAGCGTGGCGCCTTCGGCGCCGACCCGCCGATGCGGGCCGACGCCGAAGGCCGTTGGGCCTGGAGCCTGTGCACCTGTTCAGACGCGGTCGACCAGGAGCTGCCCGTCGGTGGCGCGCTGGCCGGTCAGGCCGCTGCCGTAGTTGGCCTCAACCCGCCAGCGCTCGGAGGCGTTGGGGTGGGGGTTGGTGCAGTCCACGCCGCCGGTGGAGCCCGACATCAGCGACGAGCACGGGCCGGGCTTGGCGTCGGGCAGGCCCAGGCTGTGGCCGAGCTCGTGCGCGGCGATGCGCACCGCGTCGTAGCCTTCGGCGGTACCCGCGCGGCCCATCCAGACGGTGACCTGCCCGCCCGGGCGCACCGGGCCCAGATGGGCGCGGGGCCAGCCGTTGTCGGCGATGATGCGGATCTCGGCGCGCCGTCCGGCGGAGGCCGGCTCCAGGCGGACGTTGCTGACGTTGGAGTTCCACACGCGCGCGGCCTCGGAGACGGCGGAGGTGTACTCCGCGGCCTGGCTGGCGTCGTAGTACAGGACGGTCTGGCGCAGCTGCTGGGACTGCTCCGCGGGTGTCGCGGTGGCCGGTGCGGCGCCCACCAGCGTCAGCGCCAGGGCACTCAGGGTGATCAGGAGGGGTGTGAGAATGCGTCTCAGCATGGGGGTCTCCCTGGGGGTAAGGGTGCTGATATTTTTTGTGACCCGGTGAGGTCGCCCTGATGCTATTTGTAGCGACGTATCGCCACAAGGTGTGCAGAACGTCTAATTGCGGCGCTACGCACCGACCTGGGAGTTCTGGTGCGGGGAGAACTGCTGGAGCTCTACCCCGGGGGGCCCGCTCGCCCGGCGGCCGGCTCTACCGGGGCAGGATCGGGGTGGCGTGCCTGGCGCTGCGGGCCCGGGTGCTGGTGCCCCCACGGCCGTGCTCAGTTCCCGCCAGGTCATGCCCCTGGTCGGCTCCTGCCGCGCCTGGGCGTCCGGCTGGTCATCCGTTTTGGCCCGCCGCTGGACTTCTCCCGCGTCCTCACGCGTGCCAGGGGCCAGCGCTGGTCGTCATAGCCGTGTGCGGGGAGCACAGTGAACGACCTGCGAACTTACCAGCGGCAAGCGACCGTTTTTCCAACTTCTCGAAAGACAGACACCAAACCCACAATCCCCTTTAACGCCCAAATCCCCCATTACGGACTAGCGGCACCCACTCCGCTTGTCTTCCCCGAAGAAAGCACACCACCCGCCCTCGTGAAAAACCAGGGCACCGGCTCCCGGCACTGAATGGCAACTGGAGCATGAGCCACGCTCACGAACGCACCACCCTCCGTGTCCCCCACCCGGACACGACCAGGGCCGCGCCCGTGCACGAACCGATCTGGACCGGCACCGCTCTCCGCCCGGCAGGCCCACCGCACCCCTCCTCTCGTGCGGCCATCGGCCCAAGGTCCTCCTTTCTGCCCCATTGGCACTGTTGAGTCTGCTTCTGGGCAAGGGGAGTACTGGACGGGCTAGTTTCCACAGCTTCCACAGCGAACCGTGCGCGGCAGCGCGCCGGGAGGGACTGAAGAGACCATGTCGCACCACTCACCCGAAACGCACACGCTGAAGGTGCCGGGAGCCAGGCTCCACTACGAGGTCCGCGGCTCGGGCCCCGTACTGCTGATGATCCCCGGCGGCCCGCAGGACGCGGGCGTCTACTCCGAGACCGCCGAGCACCTGGCCGACCACTACACGACCGTGGCCTATGACCCGCGCGGCAACTCGCGCAGCCCCCTGGACGGCGAGCCGGAAGAGCAGAGGGTGGACGTGCACGGCGACGACGCCGCGCTCCTGATCTCCGAGGTGGGCATCCCCGCCTACGTGTTCGGCAACAGCGCGGGCGCCCACGTCGGGCTCGACCTGGTGGCCCGGCATCCCACGCTGGTGCGGGAGCTGGTCGCGCACGAGCCGCCGTGCCTGACGCTGCTCGACGACCCCTCCGAGATGATGACCCGCGGCAAGGACGTCTACGACACCTATCACCGCGGGGGCGTGGAGGCGGCGATGGGCAAGTTCCTGGAGCTGAACGGTTTGGACGGCGAATCGAAGCCGAAGGACGGGGGTACACCGGCGGACAACCCGTGGCACCAGGACGCTGAGACGTTCGAGCGTGTCAGCGGGAACTTCGACTACTTCTTCTCCCACGGGCTGATGCCCCTGTCCCTGTACGAGCCCGACGTGGACGCCCTGCGCACGAGCGGGGTCCCGGTGACGGTGGGCCTGGGCGAGGCGGACGCCGGCAAGACCATCTACGACATGGGCCTCGCCCTCGCGCTGCGGCTCGACACGGACCCGGCCGCCTTCCCGGGCGACCACCTCGGTTTCGGTCCCCATCCCGAGGCCTTCGCGGACACCCTGCACCGTGTGCTGGACGGAGGCTGAGCGGCGCACGAACGGCCCCGAGCCCGAGAGCGCGGCCCCGGGGGGCCGGGGCTCAGTCCCTCTGGGCACCCTCGGGCCAGACGACGTCCACCGGCACACCCCTGTCCCGGGCCGCCCCGACAGCGTCGCCGGTCCCGCCCCGGCCGTCCGAGGGCTGGCCGTCCCACACCGCGAACAGCCGGTCCACCCCGCCCAGCACGGCCTCGTTGGCGTCCTCGTAGGCGGACCGGTCGGCTTGGCGGTGCGGCATGTAACGCACCAGCGAGGAGCGTACGAGCAGGTCGTCGAACCGGTCCAGGTCGGCGGTCCTGACCTTGGCCTCGCGGTAGTCGGCCGAGGGCAGTACGACCTCCAGTCCGCCCCCGGCGTCGAGCACTGCCTCGGCGAAGAGCTGGTCGGCGCCGCGCGCCAGGCAGGAGACACCGACGAGGTCGTCGGCGTAGGGGGCGAGGGCCTCGGTCAGGGCCTTGCGCACCAGTGCCACGCTGTCGGCGGAAAGATTCGAGTGACCAGTGATTCCGATACGAGTCACGTCATCCCCTTCACATTTCGCTGATGGTGCAGCAGCGTACGGGATAACTCGTCGCGGACTTCGGCCACCTGCGGGTTGCGGTGGTGCGCGGCGGACTCGGTGTACCAGTCGCCCAGGCGCCTGCGCACCCGGCCGGAACCGAGGGAGGACTCCAGGGCCGCGGCCTGCCGCACCACCCGCGCGGACTCGGCGGGCTCGTCGAGCAGCAGGTAGGTGCGTCCGAGCCCCACGAGGTCGAAGGCCCGGCCGCGCTTCCTGGCCGGGTTCCTGGACCGCAGCGCCTGGGTGATGTAGGCGGCGGACGACTCGGCGTGCCGGTGCCGGGCTCCCCGGTCCTCGCGGCTCGCGGCCAGGTCGCGGTAGCGGGCTCCGACGACCCCCGAGAGTTCGGCGTGGTCGAAGTCGCCCACCCAGCTGGGCACCTCCTCCGTCGTCTCCTCGGCGAGGAGGTCCTCGGCCTGGACGACCGTACGCCGGTAGGCCTCCGGCCGCCCCATCCGCGCGTAGGACCAGCCCTCGCGCGTGCGCAGCATGGCCCGGACCCGCGCGGGCGCCCCGGTGGTGTCCGCGCTGTCGAGCGCGAGCCGGGAGATGTCGAGGGCGTCACCGGGCCGGTGCAGGTCCAGCATCTGCCGTGCCATGGCGGCCAGGACCCCGACGCCGTAGGCCCGGTACTCGGGCCCCGCCTGGTGGAGGGCGCGCAGGGACAGGGTGTAGTACCTCTGCGCCGTCGGTTGGTCCCCGGAGTCGAAGGACATCGAGGCCACGATCCTGGACAGCTCGGCCATCACCGCGAACAGCCGTGCCTGGACGGGCTCGGGCTGGGGGTTCTCGACGAGCTCGGCGACCTCGGAGAGCTGGCCGACGACGGCCTTGCCCCGGATGCCCAGGCGCCACCGGTCGTCCCAGTGCCGTAGCGCCACGGTCGCGGCCTCGATCCGGAGCAGTTCGGACTCCCCGACGGTGCCGCGGCCCCGGCCGGGCGCGGCCGTCCGGGGCATCAGCCAGTGTTCCAGCGTCTCCGTCAGCGTGGCGCCCACGATGAGCGCTCCCCCCGCCGCTAATGCGTCTCTGCGTTTCATCAGGTCCTTCAGCGTGATCTCGACGATGTCCTGCGCCGTTCTGGACGCGGACCACGAATCGTCTTCTTCCACCGAGGTATCTGTCCAGGAAACGCCCATCGAATACTCTTCGTCCGCATCCGCGAGGCCCAATGCCCGACGGGCCTCGGAGGGCATCGCCAGTCCGTCGGCGATGCGCTGCCACGTCTCCAGCGCGGTGACCGCGCGTCTTCCCGACATGATCGCGCTCACGTGCGGCTGGGCCATGTCGACCGCGGAGCCGATCGCCTGCTGGCTCGCACCCGTGTACTGGCGCAGGAGTGCGAACAGCGCGGCGGCGTCCCGCCCGGCGAGCGACCGGCGGACGTCGGCGCGGGACCAGAAGGACCGCGGCGGGGAGGGGAGGGGGCCGAGCAGGGATTTCGCCATTCATACCGCCGGTGTATATCGGCATGGGATTCCGTCTTCGCGGACGGACGGTGTTGTGTCTCTGTAGTAATCCTTACCCGGAAACGCCCGCTTTCGTAATGGACGCAAGACCCTGGTTCCGTCCGTTCTGGAAGCATCCCGAGGAGGGGAGCGGTGACCTCCACTTCACATGCCGGACACGACGTCGTCGGCGGGGGCCGCCGGCCCCGGGACGGCCTCCCCTCCGGCCGCGGGTACGGCCGGCACGATGGACGGAGCGGAAGGTGCCCCCGGTGATCCCTCCGCACCGGAGGCTGGTCGAGGCCCTCGCCGAACGGGGCGCCCTGTCCCCCGAATGGCGCGCCTCCTTCTCCGCCGTCCCCCGTCACCTGTTCCTGCCGGACGTGATCACCGAAGCCGACACGGACAGGCCCGTGGACCGGGAGACGGACGAGCAGGGGTGGCTGAGGGCCGCCTACGCCGACGCCCCCGTGGTCACCCGGGTCGACGACGGTCTCCGCCACGGACCAGGTGAGCCGACGTCCTCGGTCCCAGCCCCCTCCATGGCGGCCGAGACCATGCGGCGCCTGCGGGCCGAGCCCGGGATGCGGGTGCTGGAGGTGGGTACCGGCAGCGGGTACGGCGCCGCCCTGCTCGCGCACCGCCTGGGCGACGAGTCCGTCGTGTCGGTGGAGGCCGACTTCGAACTCGCCGAACACGCCCGGATCAGGTTGATGGGTGCGGGGTTCACACCGCTGGTGGTCAGCGGGGACGGCATGCAGGGCTGGGTGGGACGCGCCCCCTACGACCGCGTGGTCAGCGCCGTGTCGGTGCGGCGGGTCCCCTACGCCTGGGTGGCGCAGTCCCATCCCGGCGGGCGGATCCTGACGCCGTGGGGCAACTCCTTCCACCACGGGGTCCTGGCGGACCTGGTGGTCGGGCCGTACGGGAGGGCGCACGGCCGGTTCGTCGGGCACACCGACTGCGTGTGGGCGCGCGCGGACAGGACGCCGCGCCGCCTGCTGGAGACCCGTGTCGGGCCGGGCCCCGGCCACACCGCCACGCGCGCCCGGCCACGCACCGACGACCCGGTCGGCGACCGCGACGCCTCCTTCGCGGTGAGCCTGCAAATGCCCGGCGTGTACCGGTTCGTGCGGCACGCCGAGGAGAGCGGTGATCCCCGCCGCACGGTCCACCTGGTGGACCCGGACACGTGGTCCCGGGCCTCCTGGCGCGTCGACCCCGAGCACGGGAAGTCCGGACACGAGGTGCGCCAGCACGGCCCCCGAAGGCTGTTCACCGAGTTGGAGGCCGCCCGTCTGCGGTGGGTGGAGGCAGGACGGCCCGAGCACACGCGGTTCGGGCTGACCGTCTCCTCCGAGCACCAGTTGGTGTGGCTCGACGACGAGAGCTCGCTCTTCGCCGCCTCGGGATAGGGCGAGGCCGGAGAACGCGCGCACCGCGAGGCACCGTACGCACGGCCCCGACCACACCCCCTGTCCCCCAGAGGAGGAGCCGAGATGACCGTCCTGCCCCAGCCCCGAGGCCCGATCGACCCCGACAGGCCCTGGAATCCCCGCACCTACCCCGCGAGCCCGGCCGCCATCGGCCGGGTCAGGGCCGACCTGCGCGCCGACCTGGCCCTGATGGTCGGGGCCGGGGAGGAGCTGGTCGCGGCCGTGGTGCTGTGCGCCAGCGAGATGTTCGCCAACACCGTGGACCGTGCACTGGACGGCGGGGGCCCGGAGGAGGTGGTGTGCGTGCTCTCCCTGCACCGGCTCGCGGAGGGCGGACGCGTACTGCGGCTGTCCATGGCCGGTCAGGGGGCCGCGGACACCGCCGCGCGCGTGCCGTACCCGGTCCCCGGCGGCGGGCGGCACGGGGGCGTCCGGGGGCGGGAGCTGCTTCTGATCGACCACCTGGCCGCCCGCTGGGGGACCCGGCGCGCCGCCTCGCCCGGTGGCGGGGGCGGC
This sequence comes from Nocardiopsis sp. TRM 82005, assembly GCF_056312425.1. Classification (NCBI taxonomy): domain Bacteria; kingdom Bacillati; phylum Actinomycetota; class Actinomycetes; order Streptosporangiales; family Nocardiopsidaceae; genus Nocardiopsis; species Nocardiopsis sp. TRM 82005. Next base: position 18,522 of record NZ_JBWDTQ010000019.1, on the reverse strand, counting down.
GTTGTGTGGGCCGAGTTCGACCTCGCGCCGTGCTCGCTCCCCCGCCGCAGGTCGGCGTAGCCCACGGTCGGGCCGGGACCGCCGGTCCGCGGATCGGCGGTCAACGCCCCGCCTTCGGCGGCGTCGGGGACCGCGCAGACGACGGACCGGGGCCCGTTCCACAGGTAGCCGATCGGGACGACGCTCGGGCTCCCGTCCCCGGCCGTGTAGGCCGGCCGTGCCAGTTCGACGGAGCCGTACAGGCGCCGGGTGATCGAGGCGGAGAGCACCTGGCGAAGGCGGGCGGCACCCATGTCCTGCATGCCGGTTCTCATCGTTCATCGGAAGAGGCGGACGGCGGTAGTGGGCCTCCGGACGGGCGGGGTCCCGGAGGGCCTCACAGCCTCCACGGAGCGGATCCCCTGGTCCCGCTCCCCGCCTCAGCCGCGCGGGGGCAGGGCGGCGGGAAGCCCGAAGTGCCGGAAGAGGGTGGTGTCGAAGAACATCACCACGTGGGCGATCCCCTCTCCCCCGGGGGCCGGATCCAGGACCTGGGTCCCGAACGCCCGGTGCAGACCGTCGCCGCCGCGCATGTACACCGCGAAGGCGGGCTGCCCGTTGGCGGCGATCGGCACCAGTGCCATGTCGCCCGCACCGCTGGCCGGGCACTGGGCTGAGACGAGGCGGCCGATGTGCTCGCCGCCGCGGACCCAGGTGGCGAAGGGCGGCATCTCGAACACGGCGTCGGCGGTGAACAGCGAGGTGAGCGCCGGGATGTCGTAGGACTCGAACGCGGCGACGTAGCGCGCGAGGGTCTCGCGTTGGGCGAGCCCGGGCTCGGCCACCTCCTCCTCGCTGGGCATCACCCGGGCCAGCTGGGCGTGGGCCCGCTGGAGCAGGCTGTTGACCGCGGGCACGGAGGTGTCCAGGGTCTCGGCGACCTCGGCGGCGCTGAACCGCAGGACGTCGCGCAGGATCAGCACCGCCCTCTGCTTGGGCTGTAGGTACTGTAGCGCCGCGACCAGGGCCAGGCGTACGCTCTCGCGCGAGGCCACCACCGCGCCCGGGTCGTCAGCGCCGACGAGGGCGTCGGGTACCGGCTCCAGCCAGGTCACCTCCGGCCTGTCCGCCAGCTCGCCCTCGGGCTCGGCGGTGGGTCCGCCGAGCCCGGTGGGCAGGGGCCGCCGCCGACGCTTGTCCAGGGCGGTGAGACAGGCCGTGGTGGCGATCCGGTGGAGCCAGGTGCGCAGGCTGGAGCGGCCCTCGAACCGGTCGTAGGCCCTCCAGGCGCGCAGGTAGGTCTCCTGCACCAGGTCCTCGGCGTCGTGTACCGACCCGAGCATGCGGTAGCAGTGCGCGAACAGCTCCCGCCGGTACGGGTCGGCGAGCCTCACGAAGTCCTGGTCGGATGCGTGTTCCACCACGACCGTCACGTTACGCCTCCTGTATGACAGAACACACGTTCCCGAACGGGTCGGCGAACCACGCGACGGCCGGCTCGCCGCGCGAGACCCCCTTCTCATCCTGGCCGAAGCCGTCGTAGCGCAGCATCCGGACACCGCGTCGGACGAGCTCGTCCACGGCGGAGTCGATGTCGTCCACGGGCAGGTTCAGCACGGTGAAGCCCGCGGGCTCGTGGTCGGGCTTGGGGTAGACGAGGATGCCCCGCCCCTCCCCCAGGCCGATGCGGAGCAGGCCGTGCTCCTCCATCCCCTCGACGGGGCCGACCGCGAGTCCGAGGGTCCTCCCGTAGAACTCCCCGGCCCCGTCGGTGTCGGGGACGGCGAAGGAGCCGAAGGCCCTGTTGACGTCGAACATGGTGTCCCCCCCTACTCGCCGCTCTCCATGGCGGCGCGGTGCTCGTCGCTGAGCTGGATGATCTGGACGTAGTTGCCGTCGGGGTCCACGGCGGTGCCGAACAGGCTGCCGTCGCGGTCCTCCAGGGGTGCCAGCCACTCGGTGCCCCGCTCGTCCATGCGGGCGGCGATGGCGCGGGCGTCGTCCACGTCGAAGTTGAGGATCATGCGGGCGGGCTCGCCCGCCTTGGGGCCGACGCCGTCGCGGCGGTCGATGAGCATGTGGAAGGCGCCGAAGCGCAGGACGCGGTAGTCGTCCACGTCGTTGTCGCTCTGGGGTGCCAGGACTGCGGCGTACCAGTCGTGCAGCCTGTCGGGGTCGGTGGTGGCGAGCAGGATGCTGTCGAGGCTGGGGCGGTTCACGGTGTCCTCCGTACGGGGTGTGCGCTTCCCGGTCCTGGTGGTGTTCAGGTCCGGCCTTCGGTGCCGCTCGTCCGTACTGACCCTCCGCCGGTCGCGGACTCATCGGCCCACGGCGGGTTTTCCCCTTCCTCTTCCCGCGCCGGATCCTCCGCCGGTGCGTGTCCCGGACCTCCCGCCGGCCCCTCGTGTCCGTGTCTCCGCGCAGGGGGCACCGAGGGCGCCGAGCGGAGCAGGAGGAGGGCGAGCACCCCGAAGGCGACCATGGCCGCGAAACCGATCGCCCCGGCCAGGTTGAGGCCGTCGGTGAATGCCTCGCGGGCCGGGCCGAGCAGTCTCCCCGCCAGGTCAGCGGGCAGTTCCTCGGCGACGGAGACGGCCGCGGGCAGGGTCTGCCCCGCCTCCTCGGGCACGCCCTCGGGCAGGACCGCGTTGGCACGGTAGACGGCGGAGGCCAGGCTGCCCAGCACGGCCACACCCATGGCGACGCCGAACTCCCCGACGGTCTCGGACATCGACGCGGCGGCCCCGGCCCTTTCCTTGGGCGCCGATCCCACGACGATGTCGGTGCCCAGAGCCGCCCCGGGAGCCAGGCCGACGGAGGCCAGCACCAGTCCGGCGACGACGGTCAGGGTGCCGTTCTCGGCGGGGACCAGGAACAGCAGGGCGAACCCGACGGCGGTCACGAACATGCCGCCGCCGATGGTGGTGGCCCGCCCGATCCGCGCGGCCAGCGGTGCCGCGGCCATGGTGGCGGCGATCATCGCCAGAGCTCCGGGCACCTGCCACATCCCCGCGACCAGCGGGGAGTGTCCGGCGACCATTTGCAGGTACTGACTGAGCAGCAGGAACGTGCCGCCCATCGCGACCGCTCCCACCGCCATCACGGCCAGGGCGGCCCCGAACGAGCGCTCGCGGAACAGCCCGAGGTCCAGCAGCGGATCCGGCAGGCGCAGTTGCCGGCGCACGAACACCGCGCCCATGGCCAGGCCGAGGGCCACGGTCACGAGCGGGGCGGCTCCGGTCCCGTCCTCGGCGAAGGACTTGAGCCCGTAGACGATCGGCAGGATGGCGGCCAGGGACAGGGCGACGCTGGTCAGGTCCAGCCGCCCGGACCCGGGAGAGCGGTACTCGGGCAGGAGCAGGGGCGCGCACACCAGCAACAGCACCATGACGGGGACGCCGAGCAGGAACACCGATCCCCACCAGAACCACTGGAGGAGCAGCCCGCCCACGACCGGGCCGATGGCGGTGCCGCCCATGAAGCAGCTCATCCACACGGAGACGGCCACGGCGCGCTGCCTGGGGTCGGCGAACATGTTGCTGATCAAGGCCAGGGTGGAGGGCATCAGGGTGGCTCCGGCCACACCCATGAGGGCGCGGGTGGCGACGAGCGCCCCGGCGCTGGGGGAGAACGCGGCGGCCACGGAGGCCAGACCGAAGACGGCGGCGCCGATCATCAGCAGGCGCCTGCGGCCGATGCGGTCTCCGAGGGTGCCCATGGTGATGAGGAACCCCGCGATCATGAACCCGTACACGTCCATGACCCAGAGCAGCTGGCCGCCGGAGGGCCGCAGGTCGGCGGCCAGGTGGGGTAGCGCCAGGTAGAGCACGCTCATGTCCAGGGACAGCAGCAGGGTGGGCAGGGCCAGTACCCCGAGCCCGAGCCACTCGTGTCCTCCCGCGCGCGGGAGGGGCGGTTTCGCGCCGTTCATCGCGGCCTTCCTCGTTCGTCGGATCCGCCCGGAGCGGGTTCGTTCATACGTACGGACGCGGTCGGTGGCGAGAACTCATCGGGGCAGGCAAAAAAGACCGGACGGTTTTCGGAACCTGCGTTGGCAGACATCCCTGAACTGGGTTGATAACGTCGAGCGGCCATGCGGGTACCGGGAGTGCCGACGGCGTGCGCCGCGGTGCCCTGTCCGCGAAAGAGTAGGGAGAAGCGCCCATGCGTGCCGTGGTCTTCGAGAACTACGAGCAGTTCCCGTCCCTGACCGACGTCCCCAGACCCGAACCCGGCCCCGGCGAGGCCCTGCTGCGGGTGGCGGGCGCCGGTGCGTGCCACTCCGACGTCAGTGTCTACAGCCATTTCAAGGAGGGTCAGCCCGGGGCGCAGAAACCCCCGTTCGTGTTGGGGCACGAGAACTCGGGGTGGGTGGAGGCGCTCGGCGAGGGCGTGAGCAAGCGGGTGGAGGTCGGCGGGTCCTACCTGGTGTACGGGCCGATCGGCTGCGGACACTGCCGCAAGTGCGCGCAGGGGCAGGACACCTACTGCGAGAACGCCGCCACGATGCCCTACATGGCGGTCGGCCTGGGGCGCGACGGCGGCATGGCCGAGTACATGACCGTGCCCGCCCACCACCTCGTACCCCTGGGCGACGCCGACCCGGTGGACGCCGCTCCGCTGTCGGACGCGGGCCTGACCCCGTACCACGCGGTCAAGAAGGCGCTACCGCACCTGGAGGGCGGTGGCCGCCATGCCCTGGTGATCGGGCTGGGCGGCCTGGGGCAGATCGGCGTGCAGGTCCTCAGGGCGCTGACCGGGGCGACGGTGATCGCCACCGACGTCAAGGCCGAGCCCCGGGCCTGGGCCGAGCGCAACGGCGCGATCACCGTGGGGGCGGGTGAGCGGCAGGCCGAGGAGATCCGCGAGATCACCGGCGGCCGGGGAGTGGACGCGGCCTTCGACTTCGTGGGGATCGACTCGACCATCGCGACCGCCGCGGCGGTGATGGCCCAGGGCGGGCGGCTGAGCGTGGTGGGTATCGCGGGCGGCACGCACGAGTTCTCGTTCTTCACCAACCCGTACGAGTCCTACGTCACCAACACCTACTGGGGCACGGTGCCGGAGCTGTGGGAGGTGGTGGACATGTACCGGACCGGACAGATCCGCCCGGAGGTCGAGCGGTTCTCCCTGGACGACGCGCTGGAGGCCTACCGGAAGCTGGAGGAGGGCGAGGTCTTCGGGCGTGCCGTGGTGGTGCCCGGCAAGGGCTGAGCCCTCCCGGACGTGCCCCGGGGCACGTCCGTCCACGGTCTGGCGGGTTCCGGCTTCGGGCGGGACCCGCGCCCCGTCGGCGGTACCCGGCCGGGCGAGGGCTTCTCAGGCCGTCCGGTTCGCCCGCCCCCGGGCGTAGTGCCGGGCCGCCTTGGCGCGGTTGCCGCAACCCGCCATGGAACACCAGCGGCGGGTCCCGTTCTTGGATGTGTCGAAGAAGTGCAGGACGCAGCCCGTGCGGGCGCACCGACGGATGCGGGCGGGGGCGTCGAGCAGTCCGAGGTAGTCGTCGGACGCGGTCCAGGCCGGGCCCCATGAGGGGTCGTCGAACTCGACGGCGGCGGCGGGCTCCCCCTCGCGCAGGAGCCTGCGCACGCTGCCGTGGGCGAGGACGTCGTTGAGGGTCTCCTGCGCCCGCCTGTCGCCGGGATCCTCCACGAGCCGGGCCAGGGCCCCGCGCGCGTACAGCATGTGCTCCAGGGCCTCGGCTCCCGGCTCGAAGCGTGTGTCGAGCCCGCTCTCGCCGAACCACTGGCGCAGCCCGTCGAGCGAGTCCAGCAGGTCGTGGGCGGTCGTTCCCTCGACCCACCGGGTGTTGACCAGGTCGATGGAGACCGGTTCCCCCGTGAGAGGCCGCTGTCTGACGGCCATCGGCCCTCCCTCCGTCGTTCCCCGGGCCCGCGCGCACGGCGGGTGCCCGGGAGCCTACCAAGGCCGGCTCTGTAACCGCTGAAATCAATATGAATGGTTGACCATGGCAACATCTAACCCTTAAAGTAAATTTCAGGGGTTGCACGATCCGGGTAGCCCCGCCCCGAGGGAAACGAGGTGCGCTATGGCGCCGACCAGACTCAGGACCGGCCACGTGGGCCTGAACGTCACCGACATCGAACGCTCACTGGACTTCTACGTGCGTGTCTTCGGCTTCGAGACCATGGGCAGGGGCGGGGAGGAGGACCGTGCGTTCGCCTTCCTCGGCCGTGGCGGCGAACTCATGTTGACCCTGTGGCAGCAGAGCAGCGAGGGCTTCCACAAGGACGCGGCGGGCCTGCATCACCTGTCCTTCCAGGTGGACACGGTCGAGGAGGTGCGCGCGGCCGAGGCCCAGCTGCTGGAGACCGCCGTGGACTTCGCCTACGACGGCGTCGTGCCGCACGGCGAGGGCGCCGCCTCCGGAGGCGTGTTCTTCCACGACCCGGACGGCATCCGGCTGGAGATCTACGCCCCCACGGGCGCGGAGGAGGCGAAGGCCCCGGTGTCCGCCGCTCCTACGTGCGGTTTCTTCTAGAGAGCGCCCGAAGCCGCGCCCCGCCCGTGCTCGGGCGCCCCGGCCGGAAGGGCCCACCGACCTGGCGGACCTCCGTGAGGAGAGCTCCTCCACCAGACTTCCTCCACCGAAGAAGGGCAAGGACATGGACTTCTACCACCGGGGGGAGCTCGCGGTCCAAAGGCGTGCGGGCCTCGCCGACCAGGCCGCCTTCTCCGAGAGGGCCGTGCGTCGGGAGATTCCCGCCGCGGCCGCCGGCTTCCTCGCCGACCAGCCCCGGCTCGTGGTGGGCGCGGCCGACGACGGGGGCGGCCTGTGGTGCTCTCTGCTCACCGGTGCTCCCGGGTTCCTGCGGGCGCACGACGCACACACCCTCGACGCCGCCGCCCTGCCACGACCGGGGGACCCGCTGGCCGAACGCCTGAGCCGTGGCCCCACCGCGGTCGGCACCCTGGCCCTCGAACCGGTCAAGCGGCGTCGCATGCGCCTCAACGGCACGGCGCGGCCACACGCGGGCGGGCTGCGGATCAGGGCGGAGCAGGTCTACGCCAACTGCCCCAAGTACATCCAGCGGCGCGAACTCGCGCCCGCCGGGACGGGGACCGGCGATGCGGGGAAGGGCACCTCGGGATACCGGTTGACCCGCGACCAGGAGGACCTCCTGCGCCGCGCCGACACCTTCTTCATCGCCACCGCCGACGACGCCGGCGGCGCCGACGCCAACCACCGGGGCGGGCTCCCCGGGTTCCTGAGGGTGCACTCCCCCTCCCTGCTCAGCTGGCCCGACTACAAGGGCAACGCCATGTTCAACACCCTGGGCAACCTGTGGCTCAACCCCCGCGTCGGACTCCTGGTCCCCGACTGGGAGACGGGCCGCCTGGTACAGCTCACCGGCACCGCACAGGTGCTGTGGGACGACCACGAGCGCACGGTCGAGTTCTCCGTCGAGCGCGTGGTCGACACGCCCTCCGCCGGACCGGTGGCCTCCGGCGAGCCCGAGTACTCCAGGTCCAACCCGCCGGTCGCCCCGGGCTCCCCGACGGAAGCGCGAGCTTGAAGGCCCACGTCGACACGGATCCTGGCTCACGGGCGGGGGCGGGGCCACGGCCGGCGCTGGCGGCCACCCGGGTTTCCCCGCGGGGCCCGCGGGCTGCCAGGATGCCGTTGCACCGGCAGCAACCGTGAGGAGAGACATGGACCTGGGAATCGCGGGAAAGGTCGCACTGGTCACCGCCGCCAGTTCCGGCCTGGGGCGGGCCATCGCCGTCGCCCTGGCGGCCGAGGGCGTGCACGTGGCCGTCACCGGCCGTAACGAGGAGCGCCTGGACGCCACCGTGGCGGCGTGCGCCGAGCACGGCGTGTCCGCGCTGGCCATCGCCTGGGACCTGGCCGACCACGGGCGGGCTTCCGAGGTCGCCGGTCGTGTGGCCGAGGAACTGGGCCCGGTGGACATCCTGGTCAACAACACCGGAGGCCCGCCGCCCACCCCCGCCCTCGGGCAGGACGCCGGCCTCTGGGAGGACATGTACGGGGCCATGGTGCTGCCGGTCATCCGGCTCACCGACGCCGTGGTCGGCGGGATGCGCGAACGCGGCTGGGGACGGATCATCACGAGCACCTCGTCCGGCCCGATCGCGCCGATCCCGAACCTGGGGGTCTCCAACGTCCTGCGTGCCTCCCTGCACTCCTGGTCCAAGACGGTCTCCAACGAGGTCGCGGCGGACGGGGTGACCTCGAACGTGATCGTGCCCGGCCGGATCGCCACCCCGCGCACGGACTCGCTGGACCGCGCCCGCGCCGAGCGCGAGGGCCGCCCTCTGGAGGAGGTCGAGGACGAGGCCCGCGCCAAGATCCCTGCCCGGCGCTACGGCAGGCCCGAGGAGTACGGGGCGGTGGCCGCTTTCCTGGCCAGCCAGCAGGCCGCCTACGTCACCGGTTCGACCGCACGGGTGGACGGTGGTCAGATCCCCTCCGTCTAGGGAGCGTCTCCGTGGACGCCCTCACCCGCGTCAGCACGAGGGTGCTGGCCGGCCCCGCACTGTGCGGCCCGGGCCCGGGCGCGGCCGCCCGGGCCCTCAGGGCACCAGACCGTGGACGCGCACGGGCCGTGCGCTGCCGAGGGCGGTCACCACGGCCGCGCCGGGCACGGACACGCCGACGAGGTCCGTGCCGTGCACGTCGCCCACGGACAGCTCCCAGGCCTGGGCGACCTCGCGCACGGGGGCACCGCTTCGCGCGCGTGGGACCACCAGCACGCGCGATGACGCGAAGACCACGGCGCTCTCCTCCAGCACCACCAGTTCGTCACCCAGTTCGGCGGGGGAAACGTCCTCCAGGGCGACCGACGCGGTCTCCCCGTCGGAGACGGACAGCCTGTTCAGACGGGTGGAGCCTCCCATGTCCGTGTAGACCACGGTCTCGGTGTCGGAGTGCTCCAGGCTCCAGCCCGTCAGTCCGGCGGGGTCCGGCAGCCGCACGACGTCCTCACCGGTCACGGGGTCGACCACGTGGTCCGCCCACCGGGCCGTGGACAGGGACACCTCCAGGGTGCGGCGGGCGCCGTCGGTCAGCGGGAGCCCGCCCAGGGACATCAGGGGGAAGGCACTGCCCCAGTGCACCGCGTCCACCGGCCAGTCCCGCCGCCAGACCTCCTCCCCGGTGCGGGCGTCCAGCGCCAGGACGGTGGCCTCCACCGCGCCGCCGACGGACTCGGGGTTCCCGGCGTGCGTGTACAGCAGCTCCGGCGCCGCGCACGCGTAGGCCACCAGGACCGCCTCCCCGTGTACCAGCGGCTCCCCCTGGACCTCGCAGGGCTCCTCGGCCGTTCCGCCGGTGGCGAGGTCCCACATCTCCTCCCCCGAACGCAGACCGCGGGCGGTCAGTGAGGGCGCCCCGCCCTCGCCGTCGTGCAGGTGGAGCTCGACCTCGGAAGCGCTCCGGAACACCTGGCCGCCGTGCTCCCCCCACGGCTTGGGGAAGTCGTCGACCACCGAACCGGTCGCCGGGTCCAGCACCGTCATCCGCTGGTCCTTCGCCTCCCCCGTCCCGGTCCGGTACAGCACGTACGCCCACTCGCCGCCGTCGAGGACGCCGCTCTCAAGGAGCCCCTCGTTGGGGTACCGGTGGCTCCACAGCTGCGTACCCGTCTCTCCGTCCAGCGCGACCAGGCCGTCGTCGAGCCGTACCAGGGGGCCGTGGGTACCGCGTTCGACTCCGGTGACGGCCGTGTCCTCGGGCGGGTCCCACGACCAACCCACCTCGCTGACCCCGGCCGGGACAGGCGCGGGCTCCCCCGGGTCAGAGGCGACGGTGTGCACCGAGAGCTGGAGGAGGCTGGCGTGCCAGGCCAAGGCGGCGAGCAGCACCACGGCCACCGCCCCGGCGGCGAGTCCGGCGGGGGAGAACGCGGGCGGTGACGGGCGCCGTACCAGCGCGGAGGCCGCCATCAGCCAGGTACCGAGCGCGAACGCGCACTGGGCGGCCCACTGGGTGGAGAGGGCCGTGGAGGAACGGTGGGCGCTCGGCGGTTCGGCCGTCGGCGCGAACGCCTCCGTCGGCAGGCCGAGGCAGGCGAGGACGCTCAGGGCCACGGCGGCGACCACCAGCCACGGGGCGTGGCGGCCCGGAGCGGCCGCGCCGGCCTCCGGGCTCAGGGCGCGACGGACGGCGAGGACCGAGACCGCCACGGCCAGCAGGGAGGCCGGCCACCCGACGCCCGTCCCACCCGTGTCACCGGAACCGTCGTCGACGGCGGGCTCCCCGAACGCCGCCAAGGAGGCCGCGACGAGCCCGGCCACGACCATGCCCAGTCCGGCCCAGCCGAGCACACCGGTCCACGTCCGCCCGCCCGGTACGGCTGTCTCGTCCACTCGTCTCCTCCAAGCGGGGCCACCGCGTGTCCCACGGGTCCGGCTGCTCTCCACGGCCTCGGAGGGCCCGGGCGTTCCCCGTCCGGGAACGGCACGAGGTCTGATGTGACCACCCCCACGAAGGTTCACCGATGAGCGCGCCTTTATGGACATCTGAACCCGCTCGTCACACTCTGGGGCGATGAGCCTCAAGAGCCGCCTCCACAAGGTCGACAAGAAGGTCTACGACTGGGTGACCGGAGCGGGGCCGCCCGTCCTGGACCCCTACACGCCCAAGTTCGTCCAGGCGACCGACAACATGGCGCCCTGGTTCCTGATGTCGGCGACCCTCGCCGCCACGGGCGGGCCCCGGCTGCGGCGCACCGCCCTGCGCGCCATCCTGGCCGCGGGCACCGCCAACGCCGCCTCCTCGGTGGTCAAGCACCTGTCCAACAGGACCCGTCCGGACAACTCGGCCGTGCCGCGGGCGCGTTCCCCCTACCGCTCCTACCCCAGCACCTCCTTCCCCTCCGGGCACACCGCCGCCGCAGCGGCGTACGCGGGCGGGACCATGGTGGGCGCGCCCAAGCCGCTGGCCGCGCTGGTCGCCACCATGGCGGGCGCGGTGGCGTTCTCGCGCGTGCACAGCGGTGTCCACTACCCCGGTGACGTGCTCGCGGGGGTGGTCATCGGCTCCGGTGCGGCCCTGCTCGCCCGGATGGTGGTGCCGCCCCGCCCCGAGCTGGTCTTCGGCGCGGCCGCGGTGCCCGCCGGGGAGACGGACGTGGACCGCGGGGGCTCCGGGATGACGGTGGTGGTCAACCCGCGCTCCGCCTCGGCCGCCGTACCCGCGCTGAACACCACCGACGTCACGAGCAGGGTGGCCCGGGCGCTGCCCGAGGCGCGGATCCACCCGCTGTCGTCGGAGGACGACGTGGCCGAGGTCATGGACCAGGCGGCGCGCACCTCCGACGTCCTGGCCGTGGCGGGCGGCGACGGCACCGTCAACGCCGGGGCTCAGGCGGCCCTCGGACACGACCGGCCGTTGTTGGTCCTACCGGGGGGCACCCTCAACAACTTCGCCCGCACCCTGGGGATCACCTCGGTGGACACCGCGCTGCGGGCGTTCGCGGAGGGGAAGCTGGCCCGGGTGGACGTGGGCGAGGTGGACGGTCGGATCTTCCTCAACACCGCGTCGTTCGGCTCCTACCCGCGCATGGTGGACCGGCGCGACCGGTGGGCGGACCGGATCGGCAAGTGGCCCGCGTTCGCGCTGGCCCTGTGGTGGGACCTGCGGGAGGTGAGCCCGACCGCGGCGCTGATGGACGGCGAGCCGACTCGGGTGTGGTGGGCGTTCGTGGGCAACTGCCGGTACCGCACGCACGCCCGCGTGCCCGCGCTGCGCGAGCGGCTGGACGACGGATGGCTGGACGTACGGGTGCTCACCGCACGGAATCCCTTTCCCCGGCTGCGGGCCCTCGCGGACGTGCTGCTGGGCCGGTTCTCGCGCGGTGAGGGCTACTCGGAGCGGCTGACCACGGGGTTGTCGCTGGCCATCCCGGGCGAGCCGAGGCTGTTGGCCGTGGACGGCGAGGTGGTGGAGGGTTCCGCGACGGTCGTCTTCACCAAGCGGTACGCGGCCCTACAGGTGTTCGTGCCCGCGGTCGGCTCCGGCCGGTGAGCGGTGTCAGCGGCGGCGGTCGCGGCGGTCAGCGGTGCCCCGTTCGGTGTCGCTGCCCAGCAGGAGGCTGAGCCCGGCTCCCAGCAGCCACGCGTCCTTGGACAGGGGAAGACCCTGTTCGGTCGGACGCAGGCTGTTGGGGCGGCGCATCCCCGGGGTGCGCAGGTACAGCCCGAGCAGGCCCGACGCGAACGCGGTGAGGCCGGCGCCGGCGACCCGGCTGGGGATGACTGGGAGCAGCAGGGTGGCGCCCAGGGCGATCTCGGTGGTCGACAGCAGCCGCGCGAAGGCGGCGGGTTCCATGTCCTTGAGGAAGGGGTAGGAGCCCGCCGCCATGCCGTGGAGCCCCTGGGCGGTCTCCTCGTCGGCACCGCGCTTCTCCAGTCCGGAGTTGAGGACGAACGCTCCCGTGATGATGCGCAGAGGCAGGTCGCGTGTACGCAGGGGCAGTTTCATGATCGCTCCATCGCCTGTTCGTGTCCGTGGTGTGGCCGGTCGTACCTCCGGGCGGCGAGCCCCGACGACAACCCTTTTCGACCACTTCGAGTTATAAGAACGATACTGACCACGGGGCCGGAAGGCGGCGCACGACCCGCCGGGGCGCCGGAGCGGGTCAAAGAGCGCTCGACCGGGCCCCGTCCCGGAGGCGCTCGACGACGGAGACCAGTTCCCGCCAGGCCTGGGCGGTGTCGGGGCCGCCTTGGTGGGGCGCGGAGAACCAGTCGATGAACTCCACGACGTCCTGCAAGTCCCAGCGCAGCCGGTACAGGTCCATCAGGGCCGGGTCGGGCTCGTGACCGCTGGCCCGGGCGTAGCGGGACAGTTCCTCGGGGTCGTCGGTGACCAGCCACAGGTCGCGTTCGGGCACGGCCAGGCCCACGGTGTCCCAGTCGACCAGGAGCGGCCGCCCGCCGCGCCACAGCAGGTTGCCGGGATGGGGCTCGCCGTGGGTGAGGACCGTGGCCGCGCCCTCCAGCGCGCGGGCGCCCCGGTCGAACTCCGCCGTCCGCTCGCGCAGGATCCCGGCGTGCTCGGTCAGCAGTTCGGCGGCGGAGGCGGCGTGGGGTCCGCCGTCGCCGGTTCCGGCGGAGTGGTCCAGGAGCTGGGCCAGTCGGTCCCGGCCCGGGAGCCCCGCGGGGACGGCGGGCGCGTCACCGGGCGCGCGCCGGTGGAGCCGGGCGAGGGTGTCCAGGACGCGGGCGCGCTGGTCGGCGGTGAGTTCCCCGCCGAAGCCGCCGGGAGTGCCCTCCACGAACGGGAAGACGCTGAGCGCGTACCGGCCGCCGACCCGCACGACGGTTTCGCCGCCCGGCGTGCGCAGGGGCGCGACCACGAACCCCAGCCCCTCGTCGTCGTGCAGTCGGACGGCTGTGTCCATGGCCCGCGTCAGGCGGTGCCGCACGGAGCCGGGGTCCGGCCCGAGGAACGGCTTGTGTTCGAGGTCGGCCGCGGTGGTGAACCACCGGCGCCCCGAGGTGTCGGTGACGCTCCAGTGGTGGTCGCCGAAGCCGAGCGGGACGTGGTCGAGCGCGACCGCGTGGATGCCCCACACGGTCAGCACGTCATACAGCCGGTCTTCCAGTGCGGGTGGCCGTTCACGCATGCGGCGAAACTACCAGCCAGAACGGCGCTGGCAGCGCAGCTGTGCGCCGCGTACCGCGGTGTCTCGGGCGGGGCCGCCAGCATCCGCTCGGGCAAGGTGCGGGTCAGCGCCTGGGCCAGGGCGCGGGTCTTGCCCGCGGTCGGGGCCCCGGTCACCAACACCAGCCCGCCGCGCGGTGCGGCCGCGGCGAGACGCTGGTCGAGTTCCTCGTCCACATCCCTAGCCACGTAGGGGGGCAGGCCTTCACCGACAGAGCTGGGGAGGGCATCGTGGGCGCCCGATTTGTGCGCATCGGCCTGGTGGGCAGACAGGGCCGTGTTCACCCCCCCGGTGGCGGTGAGGGTGCTGGCACTGGGGAGGAAAGAGTGCGCTGGGGCCGGGCCAAGGCCAGGACCGCGGCGGCCAGGACGAAGGACCCGGCCCCCGCGGCCCAGGAGAGCTCCTCCAGCCCGGGCAGCAGCAGGGAGGCGCCCAGCACCACCAGAGAGGCCGCCCCCAACGGCCGCGAGGACCACACCCAGGTTCGTCGCATACGCAGAGTCTGCCGCCTTCGCGGCGTTCTCGGCCACACCTGCCGGGATCCGCACTCGCAGGCCGCGCTAGCCAGGACTTACCGGATCCGAGACGCAACGGCTCGCCACACGGGCACGAAAACCCCCGCGCAACGCTCGGTTGCGCGGGGGCTATCGTGATCTTGCCGTGACCTTCAGTGGGGGTCTGGCGCTACATCCTGTCGCGGTCCTCCTCGCCCCACACCACGGGAGCGGCGGCTGACAGCGTGAATTCCCCGGCCCGCCGCCTTCACCACTGCCTGGAGGAAGTCCAGCCGCGACCTGTGGCCGGCGTCAGAGGTCCACCAGCTTGTAGCTGATCCAGTAGTCGGCGACGTTGTCGCTCTCCTCCTCACCGTCCTCGTCGCTTTCCTCGGAAGTGGCCTCCGGCTCGCTCCTGTCGGTCTGCAACGCGCCGGTGATGTTCTCCACCACAGGGATGGCGAGTATCTGGACCTCGATCTCAGTGGGTTCGTTCTCAGTGGGTTCGGTGCCGTCTTCCTCCTGGGCGTGGGCGGGTGCGGCGCCCAGGGCCAGGGCGGCGGCCAGCGCCAGGGACGAGGCGAGCTTGCGCATGAGGAACCTCCGGTGTGCGGGTCATGTCCTCCGGGACCTCTATCCCGATGACCTGCACTGACACCCCTTCGAAGCAAGAAGTGGCAGGGTATTTACTCCCTGTGCCCAAGAGGGCGCGAAAAAGCCCCCGCGCAACGCCTCGTGACGCGGGGGCTTTCGTGATCCCTCCGTGACCTTCAGTGGGGGTCTGGCACTGGATCCTGTCGCGGTCCTCCTCGCCCCCGAAGAGCGGCAGCCACAGCGCCGACCGCAACCGGTTCACGGGCGGCCGCCTCCCGTGTGCCGGACCAGGGTCGACACGAAGTCGTCCCACACCGGCCCGGGCAGGTCGTGACCGGCCCCGCAGGATCAGCAGCTCGGCCCCGGGGATCGCCGCACGCAGCGCCTCGCCGTGCGCCGGCGGCAGGAGCGGGTCTCGGTCGCCGTGAACCACGAGCGTGGGCGCCGCGATGTCGCCGAAGCCGCCGCGGGCCGGTCCGCCGAGGTCGATGGCGTAGTGGTTGACCAGCGTGGACGCGTAGTTCCTGGCGCGCGCCACGTCGCGTTCGACCAGCGTCCGGACCGCGGCCTCGTCGAAGTACGGCGAGTCGCCGGCGCAGGCCCGCGCGTCGGCGATCACGTACTCCACGACCGCCGCCGTGTCGGAGGAACGCGGTTGAGCGGACATGGCCAGGTCGCTGGAGGGCGGTGGCAGGTCGTCTGCCCCGGTCGAGCTCGAGACGAACGTCAGCGACGCGACCCGGTGGGGGTGGTCCACGCCGAGGATGAGGCCGCTCTGGCCGAACATCGACTGACAGACCACATGGGCGCGTTCGATGCCCAGGGCGTCCTGGATGCCGAGCACGTCCTGGGCCAGGTCGGTGCAGGAGTACGCCGGCCGGCCCGGCGGGTAGCAGGTCGAGCGGCCGGTGTCGCGGTGGTCGAAGCGGACCACGAACCGGCCGCGGGCGGCGATCCGACCGCACAGTTCGGTGTCCCACCACAGCATCGAGGCAGAGGCCCCGGCGACCAGCACGATCGCCGGGTCCGTGTGGTCTCCGAAGGTCTCGACACACAGCTCGACGCCGTTGACCGCGAGGAGTCGTTCGCCGTGGGACAGATGAGCAGTCATGTCAGCCACGCTACGCCCCCGACCACGACTCTCCGTGATCATTCAACAGGAGCCCGGCCTCGGACAGGCGCTACTCGGATACGCGAGCCTGCCAGTCCCAACCCCCAGCGGACATGACGACGGCCTACCGCAACGATGCGTCGCGGTAGGCCGTCGTCTGTCAGAGGCGCGGATCCCGTCCGATCAGCTGGCCCCGGGAAGAGGCGCGAGGCGGGGAAGTGCCTACCGCGCTACCGGGGGTGCAGATGAGCACCTGCGGTCCTGTAGCAGCCATCCCCGCCCCGCGACTCAGGCCTCGGCCGCAGAAGCCCGTCGGAATCCATCAGGTGACGGGGGCTTCCCAAGCGGCGACCCAGGTCTCCCGACCCACGATGCCGTCGACGACCAAGCCCTTGTCAGCCTGGAACTGCTCACAGACGCGCTGGGACTGGTCGCCGTAGACACCGTCAACGGTGACGTTCCAACCGCGCTGGAGCATACGCGCCTGCCAGAGGAACACAGCGTCATGCTCGGTCGGAGGCGGGTTGGTGAACAACACTCCGGGCCACGTCGGCGCATCCCCGCCAGGAGGCTCAGGGGGGTCGACCGGCGGAACAATCGGGAGCGGATCGCTCGGGGGGAGGGTGTCCGGGGGATTGAGAGTGCCGTCTTGGACGTAAGGGTGAAGACTTCCCGGGCAAGCAGTATCGACGCCTGGAACGTTCTGATGGCCGATAACCCCGTATGCCGCCAGATCCATTTCCCGTAAATCGCGAATCACTTGGCGAATTCCATCGACCATGGTTGCACTCGGCGTGTCAGGGACTCCAAGCAGGCCACAAATAGCGTAATATGCATCATTTGCCGGATTCGTCCCATTAGCCCCGGACCGGTGTTCGAAACCCCGGCCAATGAAAATGTATCCGTGAGTGCAGACGAGAAAGTTATAGGCGATATCCTGATACTCGCCCTGGAGGTGCCCGGCCTGAATTCCACGGACAATACTGTTGCAGTCGTTGTGGTTGTCGACGCCCTGGGAAACCCTACTGCCGACGTAATGGATGCAGGCACCGCCGGTCTGAGCATGGATGGGGCCGTTGGCACCAGGCCGCCCATTGGGGTCCGCACCCCACTCACTGCGCTGAACGTAGCGTACCATATACTACTCAATCCAATCTCTATAATTCGAAAGACGAGAGATGAAAAATAATTCTTTTCTTGCGGGAACCGCGCTCGGCTTCATAGTCGCGGTGGTAGTCGGGACTGGTCTTTTGGTCACGAACGTGGTCGAAGTTGATCTTCGTTCACACAAAAACTTTGGTGAAACAGAGGAAGAGCCCGACGGGATCCTATCCAGCGGGGGGCTTCTCTATACCGTTACTTCGGTTCGCGAAGAGCGCGACGAGTCTAGATTTGTTTACTTTGACGCGGTAGTGGCAAACAACTCTAGCCGCTACCAGGAAAAAACAATACCGGATGCATACTGCTCCCTCCCTGGTGGTGAACACCCTGCTGAACCGGTCCACCAATTCCAGCCTGCGGGTATTCACCCGTCGGATGGATCGATGGGGGACGCGGCGGTGGTCGAGTATCGATGCGAGGTGCCAGAAGAAATGGAAATGCATCACTTTTCAGTCGTACTGGAGACGCCGAAGGGAAGCACCTTCTCTTTTGTGGATCCGATTGGATCTGCGACGAATGTACGACGCCCAGGAGGGGGTTCGAGCTGACTGGGCTACGGGCGACTAGAAATGAAAAAAGCTCGATCCTGAGAAGATCGAGCTTGCTTGGACACACCGGTATCGCTGCGAAGAAGCGTGCCACAGACCTCTCAGGAAACGCAAGGGGGTGACTGGCGAGCACCACCTGCCGGGAGGGGCGGACCACTCGTTTTCGCACCTCATCCAAGGCCCGTCGGATCTCAGGAACATGGGAGATCCCGCAGTACTCCCCACCGCGCCCAGGTCGGTCGCTGCGCAAGATCGCCACGGCGCGGCGGACTCAGAGCCGCCGAGAACAGCCCCACACACTGCGTAGGTGTGGGGCGTCTCAATGACCGTGTCAAGCCACCCCAGGGACCGGTTGGACGGGTGAGTGGGGACGGCCGTCCCGCAACATCGCCCACAGCACGTTGATCCGCTGCCGAGCCGGACACAGCACCGCCTGGGGGTGGGGATCATCCCCTCAGCCCGTTTGCGCCGGTAGTAGTTCTGGGAGGCCCCGGGCCTGAGCAGCGCCGACCGTGCCGACAAGCAGAACAGGCGGTACAGCCTGCGGCTGTAGTGCCGGGGCCTGCTCCGAGGAGGTCCTCACCCTGGACGTGGGCGACCTGGACATGGCGATGCGCCGGGCCCGGGCACGCTCCAAGGGCGGGGCGATCGAGTACGTGCACTGGGCCACCCCCACCGCCCGCCTGCTGGCCCGGCTGTTGAACGGGCGCACCGCGGGGTCGGTGTACCTGTCCGGCCGTCGTTCCCCTCCGTCGGCGCCCGGGCCCGCGCCCCGGCCGACGCCGACCCCACCACCGGGCGGGGACGGCTGTCCTACCGCACGCGGAGTACCTGTTCGAACAGGCCAGCTTGCGCCACTCCGCCCTCAAACACCTGGCCGCCGAGGGGCACAGCGCGCGCCCGAGTTCCAGGCCGAGTCCCGCCACGACCACCTGGCCACCCTGGGCGAGTACGTGCGCCCGGGCGAAGAGAACGCCGCGCGG